>NZ_JAKJJW010000002.1:0-185929 GCF_025669985.1 Brachybacterium atlanticum
GATCTGGCGACGCGGCCGCGCCGTAGGGCGAGGCGTCCTGCGGCGCGGCGCCGTACGGGCCCGCCGCTCCGACGGGCCCGGCCGACGGCGGCACCACGGGCAGCGCCCGGGTGGGCGTGCCCGTCACCGGGATCACCTCGGTGGGCGGATCGTCCGGGGTCGCATAGCGGGGCAGGGTCTCCGTGGGCTGCTCGCCCGCGTCCGCGACGCGGGGCAGCGCCTCGGTCGCGGCGTCGCCGGCCGGCAGGGCCTCGGTCGCGCCCTCGGCGCCCTTCCCCTCCACCTCGTCCGTCGGGGTCGCGGCGCCGGCCGAGGGGGCTCCGTCCGCCCCGAGGACGGGCAGCACCGCGGTGCGCGGACCGGCCTCGAACGCCTCGGTGTCGCCGGGGTCGTCGTAGCGGTCCAGGTCGAGCTCGGCGAGGCGCGCCAGCAGCTCCTCGGGCGTCGCGCGCTCGGCGGGGTCGGCGCACAGGGCCGAGCGCAGCCAGTCGCCGAGCTCGGTGGGCACGCCGTCGATGTCGATCTCCCCGCGCTCCGCGCGCAGGAACACGAGGTCCGCCCGTCCGGTGCCGAAGGGCTCCCGCCCGGTCGCGGCGAAGGCGAGCATCGCCGCCCAGGACCACCAGTCCCCCGCCTCGACGGTGCGGTCGGTGCGCACCACCTCCGGGTCGAGATAGGCGGCTGTGCCCATCACCAGGCCGGTCGAGGTCAGCCGCGACTCCTCCGCGGCGATCGCGATGCCGAAGTCGATGATCACGGGGTCCAGGCCGTCCCCGTCGGGGTCGAAGCCCGAGAGGTCCCCCTCGGTCGCGCCGCGCAGCAGCACGTTGCTGGGCTTGAGATCGCGGTGGATCACGCCCGCCTCGTGGATGACCCGCAGCGTCTCCCCCAGCACCAGGCCCACCTCGCGCACCGCCTCTGGGTGCAGGCCGCCGTGCGCGCGCACCGCGTCCTCGAGCGTCGGCCCGGGCACGAACTCGGTGACCACGAAGGCGTCGGAGGACTCCAGCTCCGCGTCCAGGATCCGCACGATGTTGTCGTTGCGCACCCGCTGCTGGGCGGCGACCTCGCGGGCCAGCCGCTCCCTCGCACGGGGGTCGTCGGCGATCTCGTGGCGCAGCATCTTGATCGCGACGTCGTTCCCGTCGGCGTCGTGCGCGCGATAGACGATGCCCATCCCGCCCGCGCCGATCCGCCTCAGCACCTCGTAGCCGGAGTCCTCGGCGAGCGCCTCCAGCCGCGGATCGCTGGCGGCCGGAGGTCGTCGGGGCGTGCGCGAGTCGGACATGGGTCCCATGCTACGAGGCCCTGCACAGGCGAGCGGCGGCTTCACCGCACCCCCACAGGGTCCCCACGCGGCACCGGACGTGAGACGATCCCACCGCGGCGCGGTGGGCGTCGCAGGGAATCCATCGACCGATGCCGGTCGACCGACGAGATGAGGGGCCATGCGCTCGAACCTGTTCGACGCCTCCAACCAGGAGCGCCAGACCGACGACCGATGGGCGCTGCAGTCCTCCAAGATGCTGCGGTGCGCGCTGAACCCGCAGGCCCCGGAGATCATCTCCGCCGCGGGCGCGATGGTCGCCTACCAGGGGCAGATGGACTTCTCCTACCAGGGCTCCGGCGGCGGCATGAAGCTGCTGAAGAAGATGGCCACCGGCGAGGGCGGGAACATGATGCGCACCCGCGGCCAGGGCGAGATCTTCTTCGCCCGCCAGAACAACGAGGTCTTCCTGCTCCAGCTGGAGGGCGACGCGCTGACCCTCAACACCCGCAACATGCTCGCCTTCGACTCCTCGATCCAGTGGGACATCCGCTCGCTGGGCGGGGCGGGCTTCATGGCCGGCGGCCTGTTCAACCTGTTCCTGCAGGGGCAGGGGATGGTCGCGGTCACCTCCGACGGGCCGCCGATGCTGCTGGACTGCTCCCAGCAGCCCACCTTCGTGGATCCGCAGGCCGCGGTGTGCTGGTCCGCGAACCTCCAGCCGCAGATCAAGAACGACTTCAAGATGGGCTCGCTGATCGGCCGCGGCTCCGGGGAGTCCTTCCAGCTGGGCTTCCACGGCCCGGGCTTCGTCGTCGTCCAGCCCTCCGAGGGCGCGCCGGTGGTCGCCGCCTCCTGAGCGTGCCCGCGGCGACCCGGCGGGGCCGACCGCTCGGCCCCGCCGTCACCGCACGTCCGGGCGGCGTGTCTACGATGTCCAGGTGACCATCACGCATCCGCAGGCCCTGGCCGAGGAGCTCACCGCCCTCGGCCCCACGGGTCGACGGCGGGCGGCGGCGAGCGCCGCGACGATGTTCGCGGCAGACGTCTCCGCCCCGTCCCCCGCCCTCGACCCGGTGCCCGTCGTGCTGGACGCGGAGTCCTGGGCGGAGCTGTCGGCGGGGCTCGTGCAGCGGGTGCGGCTGCTGGACGCCCTGTACGCGGACCTGTACGGACCGCGCACCGTGCTCGACACCGAGGTCGCACCGGCGGCCGAGCTGCTCGCGGATCTCGCCTACCTGCGCCCGGCGGTGGGGATCCCCGCCCGCGGCGCCCATCACCTCTTCGCCGTCAGCACCACCGTCTCCCGCACCGCCGAGGGCGCCTGGGTGGTGCACGAGGACGCGGTGGACGTCCCCCGCGGCGCGGGCCTCACCCTGGAGCTGCGGCGGGTGCTCTCCCGCAGCGCGCCGTCGCTGTACCGCAACACGGAGATGCGCCGTCTCCACCCCTTCTTCGACACGCTGCGCACGTCCTTCCATCAGCGCACCCGGGCCGAGGGGCGCGCCGGGCGCCCCGTCGTGCTCCTCGAGGACGCGGAGGAGCCACTGGCCGCCTTCGACCACAGCTGGCTGGCGAACCTGCTGGGCGCGCCGACGGTGTCGGTCGGGGACCTGCGCGCCGGTGCTGGCGCCGTGACCCTGCGCCTGTCGGGCCTCGCCTCCGCCCCGGGCGAGCCGGTCGACGCGGTGCTGCGGCTGGTACCCTCGCCGCTGCTGGACCCCCTGGACCTCGGGCCGACGCCGCTGGGCGGGGTGACGGGCCTGGTCGAGGCGGCGCGCTGCGGCGACGTGGAGATCCTGAACCCGCTGGGCGCGGGCCTGCTCGAGAACCCGACCCTGCGCGCGGCGCTGCCCGACCTGTGCCGGCAGATGCTGCACGAGGACCTGCAGCTGCGGCCCGCACCCGCGGACGCCGCCCCTGCGCTGTGGCCCTCCCTGGACCCGTCGGGCGGCGAGGAGCTCACGGGACGGCCCGTGACGCTGAGCCTGCTGGTGATGGGGACCGAGGACGGCTTCGAGGTGCTGCCCGGCGGGATCGCGCGCACGGCCGACGAGGGCCCCGAGGCGCTCAAGGACGTGTGGGTCGCCGTCCCTGACACGTCCGCGGTCCCCGACGAGGAGCCGACCGGCCGTCCGGCCACGGAGCCGGCGTCGCGGCGCGCGAGCGTCTCCGCCTACCCCACGATGACCCGCTCGGTCGGCTCGGACCTGTTCTGGTTCGGCCGCTATCTCGAGCGCGTCGACTCCACCGCCCGCCTGCTGCGCACCGTGCTGGACACCTCCAACGACCTCGACGCCGAGCACAGCCGCAGCGCCCGCACCGCCCGCACGGTGCTGCTGCGGGCGGTGACCGAGGTGACCACCACCTATCCCGGCTTCCTCGACCTGGACCTGCGCGACGGCGAAGCGGTGCGGCTGGAGATCGAGAGCCTCCTGGGGGACGTCGGCAGACCCGGCTCCCTTGCGCAGTCCGCCGCCTCGCTCGCCCACACCACCCGCACCCTGCGCGACCTCATCTCCGATGACGTGTGGCCGGTGATCACGCGGATGCGGCTCCAGGTGCGCGGCGGGAGCGTGGACCCGCGCCCGCTGGAGCAGTGGCTCACCGACATCGTCGACGGCTGCCTGACCCTCTCCGGCGCGGTCGCCGACGCGATGCCCCGCGACCTCGGCTGGGACCTCACCGAGATCGGCCGCAAGATCGAGCGGACGATGAGCCTGCTGGCGCTGCTGCGCGCGGCCCTCGGCCATCGCCGCGGCCGCGCCGCGGAGGAGCGGATCGCGAACGCGGTCGCACTGATCACCGAGTCCGGCGCCTCCTACCGCCGCTCCTTCCACGCCGCCGTGCAGCCGGAGCTGCTGGTCGAGCTGCTGCTCAGCGACACCACGCTGCCGCGCTCGCTCGCCTTCCAGCTGGACCGCCTCGGCCAGGCCCTGGACCGGCTGCCCGAGACCGCGCCCTCCCCCGAGCTGCGCGCACCGATGTCGGCGCTGCGCACCCGCCTCGCCGCCTGGGAGCCGCACGAGCTGCTGCGCCCGCTGCCGGGCGCGCCCGCCGGTGAGGACGCGCCCACCGCGCTGCTGGCGGAGATCGACGCGGCGACGGAGTCCCTGCGCACCCTCGCCACCGCCCTCGAGGACCGCTTCTTCCGCGCCTCGGAATCCACCTCGCGATGGGGGGTCGACGATGTCTGAGAACGCACCCGACGCCCGGCCCGGACAGGACGGCGCGACCCCTCACGGCGCGCGGCCGCTGATCCCGCTGCGCCAGGAGGACGCCCCCGCCCTGGACCCGGTGCACTACCGGGTCCACCACCTCACCTCCTACCGCTACGCGAAGCCGGTCACCCGCAACTACGGCCGCGCCCACGTCGAGCCGCGCGCCACCCCGCACCAGCGCGTGCTCTCGCACGAGGTGGTCGTCGATCCGGCACCCGCCCGCCTCACCGCGCACACCGACTTCTACGGGAACTCCTCGACCTACCTCCTGGTCGACGCCCCGCACGAGCAGCTCGACGTGCACTCCCACGCCCGGGTCTCCGTCGCCGAGCGCCGCTACGGGCTCGAGCCGATGTCCCGCCCCTGGGAGCAGTGCACCCCCGAGCACTGGGGCGCGCCGATGCCCGGGGCGAGCCTCGACTTCGTCCACCCCTCCCCGCGGGTCCCGGGCGGGACCGCCGCCCGGGAGATCAGCGCCGAGGTGTTCCGGCCGGGACGCGCCGTCGGCGAGTGCCTCGCGGAGCTGACGGCGCTGATCCACACCGAGTTCACCTACGACTCCGCGGCCACCACCGTCACCTCCACCCTCGAGGAGGTGCTGGGGGCTCGGCACGGCGTCTGCCAGGACTTCTCCCATGTGGGAGTCGCCGCGGTGCGGGAGGCGGGGCTCGCCGCCCGGTACGTCTCCGGCTACCTGCGCACCGCCCCGTCGGCCGGCGGGGCGCTGGGCACCGAGCCGGCCGGGGAGATGATCGGCTCGGCCGCCTCGCACGCCTGGCTGAGCGTGCTCGTGCCCGGCACGGGATGGGTCGACATCGACCCCACCAACCGCACCTTCGTGGACCAGCGCTTCGTCACCACGGCCTGGGGCCGGGACTACGCCGACGTGCCGCCGCTGAAAGGGATCGTCGTCGGCCCGCCCGGGGCCAGCAGCACCCTGAGGGTCGCCGTCGGCGTCGTGCCCGAGACGGCGGGCACCGAGTCCGCCGACTGACGAAGGTCCCCTCCCCCGCGACGGACCGGGCGTACCCTGACCCCTGGTCACCGCAGGGGAACCCGCCCGGCTCCCCTCGTGCCGCACCGCGCGGCACGGCGGCCGACCACCAGACCTCCGTCCCCTCGCAGCGCGGGGACGGCCCCCGACCCGTCTCCAGCGAAGGACCTCCTCCGATGACCTCCCCAGCTCCCGAACCCCGCGCGGCCGCCGCGCCGGCGCCCGCACCGTCCACCGCCGCGACCGCTCCGAAGCCCCTCACCAAGGCACTCGAGGACGCGATGTTCGCGAAGGCGACGGCGCCGCTGGGGAAGATGTTCCTCGCGTCCCTCAGCGGCGGCGCCTTCATCGCGCTCGGCTTCGTGTTCATGGTGACCTCGCAGCAGGGCATGGGCGAGTGGCCGGTCGGGATCGCGAAGCTGATCGGCGGCGTCGTCTTCTCCGTCGGCCTGGGCCTCGTGGTGATCAGCGGCTCCGACCTGTTCACCGGCACCACGATGACCTCCATGCCGCGCCTGTCCCGCCGGATCACGACCGGGCAGATGCTGCGCCACTGGGGCGTCTCCGCGGGCGGCAACCTGATCGGCTCGGTCACGGTCGCGCTGCTGGTCCTCCTCGCCGGCACCCACGCCACCAACGGCTCCGCCTGGGGAATGGTGGTGCTGGACACCACCCAGGCGAAGGTCTCCCACGACTGGCACCAGGCCTTCTTCCTCGGCGTGCTCGCGAACTTCGCCGTGTGCCTGGCCGTGTGGGCGGCGACGGCCGGCAAGACCGTCGCCGACAAGATCCTCGCCGTCGCCGGCCCCGTCGCGCTGTTCGTCGCCACCGGCTTCGAGCACTCGGTCGCGAACATGTTCATGCTCCCCATGGGCCTGCTGATCAAGTACGGCGCCGGCGCCGGCTTCTGGGAGGGCGAGGCGCTGACCGAGGCCGGGAAGTCGCTCGGGGGCTACTCCTCGATCACGGTCGGCGCTGCGATCTGGGACAACCTCATCCCCGTGCTGCTGGGCAACATCGTCGGCGGCGCGGTGCTGGTCGGTGCGTACTTCTGGTCGATCCACCGCCGCGGCGCAGAGGACCTCGCGAAGGATTGAGAGCCGCCGGTCGTGGCGTCGAGCGGCTCACAGTGACCGGGGTGATGACGAATTCCGCGTATAGAGTGGTGCGGAAATCATTGCGACCCGGCGCCACGGCGCCACGAGACCGAGGTGTGATGTCCTCCTCCCAGCAGCCCTTCCGCCTGGCCGTCATCGGCTCCGGCCCCGCCGGTGTGTACGCCGCAGAGACCCTGCTGCGCTCCGCCCCGGTCAAGAGCGGCGAGCTCGAGGTCAGCATCGACCTGTTCGACCGCTTCCCCGCCCCGTTCGGCCTGATCCGCTACGGCGTCGCCCCCGATCATCCGCGCATCAAGGGCATCATCACCGCCCTGCACCGGATCCTCGGCCGCGGTGACATCCGCTTCCTCGGCGACGTCGAGTTCGGCACCGACCTCACCGCCGAGGACCTCCGCACCCACTACGACGCGGTGATCTACGCGACCGGCGCGCTCAAGGACGCGGACCTCCGGATCCCCGGCATCGAACTCGAGGGCTCCCACGGCGCGGCCGACTTCGTGGCCTGGTACGACGGGAATCCCGACTACCCCCGCACCTGGGAGCTCGACGCGGAGTCCGTGGCCGTGATCGGCAACGGCAACGTCGCCCTCGACGTCGCCCGCGTGCTCTCCAAGAGCGCCGACGAGCTGCTGCGCACCGAGATCCCGGCGAACGTGCATGAGGGCCTGCAGGCCGCACGCACGACGGACGTGCACGTCTTCGGCCGCCGCGGCCCCGCGCAGACGAAGTTCTCGCCGCTCGAGGCGCGCGAGCTCGCCCATCCCAAGGGCCTCCAGGTCGTCATGGATCCCCGCGATCTCGAGCAGATCACCGAGGCGCAGTGGGAGGCCATCAAGGCCGACAAGCGCACCGACCAGGTCGTGCAGACCTTCGTCGGCTGGCTCGAGGAGCAGCAGCGCCGCGAGGCCGCCGGCGAGGAGCCGACGGACCGCGAGGGCGGGCCGGTCCAGCGCCGCCTCCACATACACTTCTGGCACCGCCCCGTCGAGGTGCTCGGCGAGGACGGCCGGGTGACCGGCATGCGCTTCGAGCGGACCCGCCTGGACGAGGACGGCGAGCTCGTGGGCACCGGCGAGATGGTCGACTACGACCTCGGCGCCGTCTACCGGGCCGTCGGCTACCACGGCTCCGAGCTGCCGGGCGTGCCCTACGACGCCCGTCGCGGCGTCATCCTCAACCAGGCCGGCCGCGTCACCGAGGCCGACGGCTCCGTCATCCCCGGCGCCTACACCAACGGCTGGATCAAGCGCGGCCCCGTCGGCCTGATCGGCGCGACGAAGTCCGACGCGATCGAGACCATCACCTGCCTGCTCGAGGACATCGAGGCAGGTCGCCTCTCCCCCGCCCCCGAGCGGGAGGACGACGCGATCCTGCGCCTGCTCGAGGACCGGGGCGTGCAGTACACGACCTGGGACGGCTGGATGGCGCTGGACGAGCACGAGAAGAGCCTCGGCGCCGCCGCGGTGGACGCCGACGGCGAGCCCCGTGCCCGCATCAAGGTCGTCGAGCGCGAGGAGATGGTGCGCGTCTCCCGCGAGGGCGCACCGCAGCCCACGCACGCCTGAGCCGCGCACGAGCAGCAGGCACCCCGCCGCAGGGCCGGGGGTCGGACCGGAGCACCGGTCCCGTCCCCCGGCCCTTCTGCATCCCCCGGCGCCCTCGCGGCCGCGGCTGTGAGACCCGGAACAGCGCGGCCCGCGCACGGTGCAGGCAGGCACCCCGCCGCTATAGTGGAATGATTGTTCCACAATCGAGAGGCGATCCCATGCTCACCATCACCTACGACCGCTTCGGCGATCCCGCCGACGTCCTGCGCACCGCCGAGGCCGATGCCCCTGTTCCGGCCGCCGGCGAGGCGCTGCTGAGGATGTCGCTGAGCCCGATCCACCACCACGACCTGTGGACGATCCGCGGCTCCTACGGCGTCCGCCCCGCGCTGCCCTCCGGCGCCGGCAGCGAGGCCGTCGCGGTGGTGGAGGCGCTCGGCGAGGGCGGCGAGGGCTACGCCGTCGGCGACCGTGTCGCGGCGACCGGGATCACCGGAGCCTGGGCGGAGCTGTTCACCGCCCCCGCCTCCTCGCTGGTCCCGGTGCCGGCCGAGCTGCCGGACGAGTCCGCCGCCCAGCTCCTGGCCATGCCCTTCAGCGCCGTCTCCCTGCTCGAGCACCTCGACCTCGCTCCCGGCGAGGTGCTCGTGCAGAACGCCGCGACCGGGGCCGTCGGCCGCCTCGTCGCGCAGTTCGCTCGGCTGCGCGGGATCCGCGTCATCAGCCTGGTGCGGCGCGGCAGCGGTGTCGAGGAGCTCGCCGCGCAGGGCATCGGGGACGTCGTCGCCACCGATCGGGAGGACTGGCAGGAGCAGGCGCGTGCGCTGATCGGAGAGGCGCGCGTCGCAGCGGGGCTGGACTCCGTGGGCGGCGAGGCGGCGGGCCAGGTGCTCTCGCTGCTCGGGGACGGCGGTCGCCTGGTGGTCTTCGGGGCGATGGGCGACTCGACCATGGCGCTCCCCTCGGGCCCGATCATCTTCCGCGATCTGAAGGTCGAGGGCTTCTGGGGCTCCCGGGTCTCGGCGGAGATGGCGCCGGAGGTGCGTCGCCGGCTCATCGGCGAGATCTTCTCCGGCCTGCTCTCCGGCGAGGTCACCCTGCCGGTCGCGGCCACCTTCCCGCTGGAGGAGGTCGCCGCCGCCGTGGCGGCCACGCTGACCGACGGCCGACAGGGCAAGGTGCTGCTGCGCCCGTGAGCAGCATGCCGCAGCACGAGGAGCCCCGGCGGGATCGATCCCGCCGGGGCTCCTCGCACCTGCCCGACGCCTGCCGGCAGGACGCGGGGCGGTCAGTCGTCGGTGACGGTGACGACTACCGGGATGTTGCCCCGGGTGGCGTTCGAGTACGGGCACACCTGGTGCGCGGCGTCGGCCAGCGCCTGGGCGGTGTCGTGGTCGAGCTCCGGGATGACCACCTCGAGCTCGACGGCGAGCGAGAAGCCGCCGGACTCCTCGGAGCCGATGGTGACGCGGGCGCCGACGCTCGAGCCGTCGATCGCGACCTTCTGCTGCCGGGCGACGGCCTGCAGGGCGGAGTGGAAGCAGGCGGAGTACCCGGCGGCGAAGAGCTGCTCGGGGTTGGCGCCGGCGCCGGTGCCGCCCATGGCGGTCGGGACGGCGAGGTCGAAGGCGAGATCCGACTCGGCGACATCGACGTGGCCGTCGCGGCCGCCGCCGGTGGCCAGGGCTTCGGTGGTGTAGAGGGGCTTCATGGGTGTCCTTGCTCCTGGTTCTGGAGTGCGGTGAGGGCGGAGTCGATCGCGGCGGTGGCCGCATCCCGGTCCACCCGGGTCATGACCAGCGCGCTGATCAGCAGCGCGACGCAGGTCTCGACGAGCTGCGCGCGCTCCTGCGGCGACTGGTCGGGGCGTCGGGCCTGCACGCCGCGGGTGAAGGCGGCGAGCAGCTCGGCGCGATAGGCGCGCACGGCCTCGGCGATCCCGTCGTCCCGGGCGAGCCCGGAGCAGGCGGTGTTCACCAGCAGGCATCCGTCGGAGAGGGTGCGGCCGGACGGGTCCGCGAACAGCGCGCGGGCCGCGAGGAAGTAGCGCTCGAGAGCATCGGGGGCGACCTCGGGCGCGCAAAGCGGGGCGAGCCCGGGGCGGACGACACGCTCGAGGTAGTCCGCGATCGCGGCGTCGAACAGACCGCGCTTGGAGCCGAAGGCATGGTAGATGCTGCTGGCGTTCAGTCCGGTGGCCCGCTGGAGGCTCACCATGGAGGCGCCCTCGTACCCTTCGCTCCAGAACACGTCGCGGGCGGAGCGCACGGTGTCCTCCCGCACGAAGGCGGACTGTCGTCCCATGACCCCTCCTGCTCGCTGCCTGCTCGTCGTCGTTCCTCACCCGGACTGTCGGCGCCGGGCACGACCCACTATAGTGGAACGATCATTCCAATCGAGCTCGGAGGTCGCGATGCTCACCCTCGGCTCGATCCTGGCCCTCGCCGCGGCCGCTCTCCACGTGGTCATCTTCCGTCTGGAGTCACTCGCATGGGGCGGGACGCAGGCGCAGAAGGTGTTCGGCGAGCAGAGTCCGCACGAGGTCGCCGCAACCCGCGAGCTGGCTTTCAACCAGGGCTTCTACAACCTGTTCCTCGCCGTGCTCGCGGCGCTCGGCGCGGTGCTCGTCCTCGTGGGCACGACGATCGTGGGGGCGACCCTGCTGCTGGCCGGGACCGGGTCGATGCTCGCCGCCGCGACCGTGCTGCTGCTGAGCTCCCCGGCGCACCGCGCCGCCGCCGTGAAGCAGGGCGCGCTCCCGCTGCTGGCCGTGCTCGCGACGGCGATCGGCCTGCTGCTCTGACCCTCCCCGTCCGCGGGGCGCCCGGGCGCCCTCAGCGGCGGATCGAGGCGAGGTGGTCGGCGATGCGGTCCACGGCGTCGGCGAGCACGTCGGCCTGCGGGAGGGTCACCAGGCGCAGGTGGTCGGGCTCGGGGTAGTTGAAGCCGGTGCCGTGGTTGACCAGCAGTTTCTTCGAGCGCAGCAGGTCGTAGGCGAACTGCTCGTCATCCTCGAGGCGGTACATCTCGCGGTCGATGCGCGGGAACATGTACAGCGCCCCCGAGGCTTTCACGACGCTCACTCCGTCGATCGCGCTGAGGCCCTCGTAGGCGACGTCCCGCTGCTCGCGCAGGCGGCCGCCGGGCAGCAGCAGCTCGTTCACGCTCTGGTAGCCGCCCAGCGCCGTGGCGACCACGTGCTGGGCGGGGACGTTCGGGCACAGGCGCATGTTCGAGAGCACGTCGAGGCCCTCGATGAAGCTGGCCGCATGCTCCTTCGGCCCGTACAGCGCCATCCAGCCGGCGCGGAAGCCCGCCACCCGGTATGCCTTGGACAGCCCGTTGAAGGTGATGGTCAGCAGGTCCGGGGCGAGCTTCGCGATGTGGGTGTGGACCGCGTCGTCGTAGAGGATCTTGTCGTAGATCTCGTCGGCCAGGATCATCAGCCCGTGCTTGCGGGCGACCTCGACGATCTCCCGCAGCACGTGCTCGGGATAGACAGCGCCGGTGGGGTTGTTGGGGTTGATGACCACGATCGCCTTGGTGCGCGGGGTGACCTTGTCGGCGATGTCGGAGACGTCGGGCCACCACTGCTGCTCCTCGTCGCAGCGGTAGTGGACGGCGCGTCCGCCCGCGAGCGCGATCGAGGCGGTCCACAGCGGGTAGTCCGGGGCGGGGACGAGCACCTCGTCGCCGTCGTCTACGAGGGCCTGGCAGGTCATCTGGATCAGCTCGGAGACGCCGTTGCCGAGGTAGATGTCGTCCAGCCCCATGCCGGGCATGCCCTTGGTCTGGTAGTACTGCGCGACCGCGCGACGGGCGGAGACGATGCCCTTGGAGTCCGAGTACCCCTGCGCGGTGGGCAGGGTCCGGATCATGTCCACGAGGATCTCGTCGGGCGCCTCGAAGCCGAAGGGGGCGGGATTGCCGATGTTGAGCTTGAGGATCTTGTGGCCCTCGGCCTCCATGCGGGCGGCCTCTGCGGGGACCGGCCCGCGGATCTCGTAGCAGACGTCGCGCAGCTTGGAGGACTGGGTGAAGATCATGCGGGGCTCCTGGCCTTCTCTGGGGTGGGCGACAGGGTATCGCCGCAGGCGCGGCGACGCCGAGCCGTCTCGCACCGCCCCGCCCGCCGGCGCCGCTCACCCCAGGCGGATGCCGTTGCCCGGACCGACGGGGAGGTCCAGGCCCCAGAGCACCAGCAGCACCGCGAGACACGCCCGACCCTGTCGGACCGGGGCGGTGGGCGACCTCTCGACGGACATTACTTTCATGGTTATAGTTAATCCGTCGCGCTGTCGCGCCGCCGCTCGGCGACCGTCCGCGACAGCACACAGAGCCGCAGACCGGAGGTCGTCGATGTCCCCGCAGCCCGCCGCACCCGACCGCGACGTGACCGTGCCCCGCCCCGGGGCCGCTCACCGCGTCCACCTCGCCGCGAGCGGGGTCTCCGTGCTGCTGGACGTCACCGACGGGCGCGTCCCCGCGATCGCGCACTGGGGCCGTGCTCTCGGCGCCCTCGGGCCAGAGGGCATGGATGCGCTGTGCGAGGCGACGACCCCGCCGGTCCCGCAGAACCTCGTGGACGTCCCGGTGCGCGTCGGCCTCCTCCCCCAGGTCTCCGACGGCTGGCTCGGGCGCCCGGGGCTGGCCGGCTCCCGCCCGGACGGCTCCGGCTGGACCCCGCGCCTGATCACCCGCGGCCTGCGGATCGACGGGACGCCGCTGACGGGCGCGCACGCCGAGACCGGTGCGGCGCACGTCGAGATCGACCTCGAGGACCCGGAGGAGGGCCTCGCGGTCCTGCTCGAGCTCGATCTGCTGCCCACGGGCCTGCTGCGCCTGCGCACCCGCCTGACGAACACCGGCACCGGCCCCTACCGCCTCGACGAGCTCACCCTCTCCCTCCCCGTCCCCGCCACGGCCGACGAGCTGCTGGACTTCGCGGGTCGCTGGACGAAGGAGCGCACCCCGCAGCGTCGCGCCTTCACCGTCGGCACCCATCTGCGGGAGAACCGACGCGGCCGCACCGGAGCGGACTCCGCCCATCTGCTCCACGCCGGCCGGCCCGGATTCGGCTTCCGCGAGGGCGAGGTGTGGGCGGTGCACACCGCCTTCTCCGGCAATCACCGCCACCTCGCCGAGCGCACGAGCTCCGACCAGCGCCTGCTCGGCGGCGGCGAGCTGCTGCTGCCCGGCGAGGTCGCCCTCGAGCAGGGCGGGACGTACGAGAGCCCGTGGCTGTACGCCTCCTACGGCGACGGCCTCGACCAGGTCGCCGCCCGCTTCCACCGCCACCTCCGCTCGCGCCCCCATCACGTCGACGCCCGCCGCCCCGTCACCCTGAACGTGTGGGAGGCGGTCTACTTCGACCACGACCTGGAGCGGCTCACCGACCTCGCCGACCGCGCCGCCGCGCTCGGCGTCGAGCGCTTCGTCCTGGACGACGGGTGGTTCGGCTCCCGCCGGGACGACACCTCCGGCCTCGGCGACTGGGTCGTCTCTCCCGAGGCGTGGCCGGACGGGCTCGGCCCGCTGATCGACCACGTGCGGGCGCTCGGCATGGAGTTCGGGATCTGGTTCGAGCCGGAGATGGTGAGCGAGGACTCCGACGTCGCCCGCGCGCATCCCGAGTGGATCATGGCGCCCTCGCCCGAGCGGATGCCGCTGCGCTCGCGGAACCAGCAGGTGCTGAACCTGTCGATCCCCGCGGCGTACGCGCACGTGCGCGACCAGATGCTCGCCCTGCTCGGCGCCCACGAGATCGGCTACATCAAGTGGGACCAGAACCGGGACCTGCTGGAGTCCGCGACCCGCGCCACGGGCCGGGCCGCCGTGCACGACCAGACCCGCGCCGCCTACCGCCTCATGGACGAGCTGCGCACGGCCCACCCGGGCCTGGAGATCGAGGCCTGCGCCTCGGGCGGTGCGCGTGTGGACCTCGGCGTGCTCGAGCACACCGACCGGGTGTGGGTCTCGGACTGCATCGACCCGCTCGAACGCCAGCAGATGCACCGCTGGACCTCGCAGCTGATCCCGCTGGAGCTCATGGGCAGCCACATCGCCTCCGGCCGCTCCCACACCACCGGGCGCCTGCACACCCTCGGCTTCCGCGCCCACTCGGCGCTGATCGGCCACCTCGGCATCGAGTGGGACCTCGCCGCCGCGAGCGAGGAGGAGCTCGCCGAGCTCACCGCCTGGATCACGCTCTACAAGGAGCGCCGCGAGCTGCTGTTCACGGGCGATCTCGTGCGCGCCGACCGCGGCGAGAGCCCCCTGTGGCTGCAGGGCGTGGTCTCCCCCGATCAGGGCGAGGCGCTGTTCGCGCTGAGCGCCGTCGGCCGGGCCGACACCGCCCAGCACCCGCGCCTGGTGCTGCCGGGCCTGGATCCCGCCGCCGCCTACCGGGTGCGCGCCCTGCTGCCCAGCGGCCCGCCCTCGCATCTCACGCCCCCGTCCTGGCTCGCCCGCGTGCTCGAGGCGGACGGGGCGGTGCTGCCCGGCGCGGCGCTGGCCGTCGCCGGCCTCGCCGCTCCCCTGCTCGACCCCGAGCAGGGCCTGCTGCTGTCCCTGACCCGCGAGAGCGCCGCCGGCGCGTCCCGCTGACCCGTCCCCCACCACCACGGAAGAAGGCACCCATGTCCACCGCGACGACGTCGACGCGGTCGGCCCCGACGAGGCGCCGCCGGAAGGACGACACGAAGCTCGCGCTGCTGTTCATCGCGCCCGCCTCGGTCGGCCTGCTGGTGTTCCTCGTCTGGCCGCTGCTGACCGGCCTGTACTACTCCCTCACGGAGTACACGACCCTCACCCCGCCCGAGTGGGTGGGGCTGGACAACTACCGGCAGCTGCTGGCTGATCCGATCTTCTGGACCTCGTTGCGGGTGACCTTGCTGTACGTCCTCATCAACATCGGCGTGCAGACGCTCGTCGCGCTCGTCATCGCGGTGCTCATGCAGCGCCTGACCCAGTCCACCGTGCTGCGCTCGCTGGTGCTGGCGCCCTATCTGGTCTCGAACGTGGTCGCCGCGATCGTGTTCCTGTGGATCCTGGACACCCAGCTGGGCATCTTCAACATGCTCCTGCAGTGGATCGGCTTCGACCCGATCGCCTTCTGGGCGAGCGAGACCTGGGTGATCCCGACGGTCGCGCTGGTGAACGTGTGGCGGCACATGGGCTACACGGCGCTGCTGCTCTTCGCGGGCCTGCAGTCGATCCCCGCCCACCTCTACGAGGCCGCACGCACCGAGGGCGCCGGGGAGATCGCGATGTTCCGCCGCATCACCCTGCCGCTGCTGCGCCCGATCCTGGCGCTGGTGCTGATCATGACGATCATCGGCTCCTTCCAGGTCTTCGACACCATCTCGGTCACCACCCAGGGCGGTCCCGCCGACGCCTCCAAGGTGCTGCAGATGTACATCTACGAGAACGCCTTCGCCCAGTACGAGTTCGGCTACGCCTCGGCGCTGTCCGTCGCGCTGCTGGTGATCCTCATGGTGATCACCTTCGCCCAGTACTGGATGAGCCGTGCCGGCCAGTCGGACCTGGACTGAGAGGACAGCGCGATGACCACGACCACGCAGCGGCCCGACAGCGCGCCGCGCACCGACGCCGACCGCCCCGCGCCCCGGCACCGCCGCAGCATCCCCTGGGGGAGGATCGCGGCCTGGGCCGTGATGGTGATCTTCCTGCTGATCACCCTGTTCCCCTTCTACTGGATGCTGCGCACGGCGCTGTCCAGCAACAACGCCCTGGCCACCGACCCGGGCAGCCTCCTGCCCGTCGGCCTGAACACGGGCGGCTTCGAGCGCGTCTTCGGCCTGCAGGACGTCGAGACCGCGATCTCGCAGGGCGGCTCCGGCGCCTCGATCACCTTCTGGCGCTACCTGCTGAACTCGGTGATCGTCGCGACCACGATCACCGTGGTCCAGACCTTCTCCTGCGCGATGGCCGCCTACGCCTTCTCGCGCCTGCGCTGGCGCGGCCGGGACACCGTGTTCCTGATCTTCCTGGGCTCGCTGATGATCCCGCAGATCTTCACCCTGCTGCCCAACTTCATCCTGATCAAGAACCTGGGCCTGGTGGACACGCTGCTGGGGATCATGCTCCCCACCCTGTTCATCTCGAGCTTCGCGATCTTCTTCCTGCGCCAGTTCTTCAACAACATCTCGCGCGAGGTCGAGGAGGCCGCGCTGATCGACGGGGCGAGCAAGGCGAGGGTGTTCTTCACGCTCATCCTGCCGATCTCCTCGGCGCCGCTGGCGACGCTGGCGCTGCTGACCTACATGACGGCCTGGAACGAGTACTTCTGGTCACTGATGGTCTCCTACACCGACCAGTCCCGCGTGCTCACCGTCGCGCTCGGCGTCTTCCGCGCCCAGGCCCCGGGCACGGGCCCGGACTGGTCCGGGCTGATGGCGGCGACCCTCGTCGCGGCCGCGCCCATGCTGATCCTCTTCGCCCTGTTCGCGAAGAAGATCGTGAACTCCATCGGCTTCAGCGGGATCAAGTGAGGTGCCCGAGATGACACAGAACCGCCTTCCCCTCCCGCCCTCCGACTCCCCCGCCGGCACCCCTCCGCGAGGGCTGAGCCGTCGCCGGCTCCTCACGGGCACGGCGGCGCTCGCCGCAGGCGCCGCGGGCACCGTCGCGCTCAGCTCCTGCGGGACGAGCGCCGCCCCGCCCGGCGCCACCGAGATCGACTACTGGCTGTGGGACGCGAACCAGCTGCCCGCCTACTCCGCCGCGATCGATGCGTTCATGGCCGAGAACCCCGACGTCTTCGTACGGATCACCCAGCTCGGCTGGGACGACTACTGGACGAAGCTCACCGCGGGCTTCGTCGCCGGTGCCGGCCCCGACGCCTTCGCCGACCACCTGGCGCGATTCCCGGAGTTCGTCAGCCTCGGCGTGATCGCACCGCTGGACGATCTCGCACCGCTGGTCGACGTCACCGCCGACCGCTTCCAGGACGGCCTGCAGGAGCTGTGGACCGGCCAGGACGGGAAGCGCTACGGCATCCCGAAGGACTACGACACCATCGCGGTGATGTACGACAAGGGAATGCTCGAGAAGGAGGGGCTGACCGAGGACGACCTCGCAAGCCTGGACTGGAACCCCGAGGACGGCGGCTCCTTCGAGCGCCTGCTCGCCCGGCTCACGATCGACGAGAACGGCGTGCGCGGCGACGAGGAGGGATTCGACCCGATGCGGATCGCGCGCTACGGCATGGGCGCCGACGCCGGCATCGACTACGTCGGCCAGTCCACCTGGTCGGCCTTCGCCTTCTCGACCGGCTGGACCTTCACCGACGCCGACACCTGGGGCACGACCTTCCACTACGACGACGACCGCTTCGCGGCGACGATCGACTGGTTCTTCGGGCTCGTGGACAAGGGCTTCTTCCCGCCCTTCGGCATGTTCGGCGACTCCAGCCCCGTCCAGACCCAGGTGCAGTCCGGGAAGGCGGCGCTGGGCCTGGCCGGGTCGTGGATGATCACGACCTGGTCGAACCTCGAGGGCGTCGACCTCGGGATCGCTCCGCTGCCGACGGGGCCGATCGGCACCCCGATGTCGATGTTCAACGGCCTGGGCGACTCGATCGCCGCGCAGTCGGAGAACAAGGAGGAGGCGGCGCGGCTGATCGCCTTCCTCGCCTCCGACGAGGCGCAGCGGATCATCGGCGAGCGCGCCCCGTTCTTCCCCGCGACCGACGTGGGCACGGAGACCGCGATCGCGGCCTATGCAGAGCGGGGCCTAGACGTCACCCCGTTCACGGACCGGGTGGCCGAGGGCGAGACCGGCCGGTACCCGCTGGTGGAGAACTCCGCCGCGATCATGTCGATCATGCAGCCGGCCTTCGACCAGTGCTGGATGCGGCGGATCGACGGCGCGGACTTCGCGGCCTACAACGCGCGGGTCAACGCGCTGTTCGAGTGACGGCGGCGTCCACGTGACGTCCATGCCCGGGCTCCGATGCACGGGAGCCGGGGGGTCGGCGGCGGGGTCGCTCAGACCTCGCCGCCGACGAACTCCTGGATCGCGATGACCGCGGCGCCGCGCGCCCACTGATCGAAGTCCCCGCCGAGCTCCCGCAGGACGAGGTCCTGCTGCGCGATGGGGAGCGAGGCGCGCAGGGTCCGCTCGAACTCCCCGTCGGCCGCGAGCACCAGGTCGATCGTCTCCCCGCCGAGCACGATCGCCTCGGGGTCGACCACGGCGACCACGGCGGCGGCGGCGCGCGCGAGGGTGCGGGCGAGGTCCGCGCTGAGGGCGCGGGCGGCGGGGTCGCCGGCCGCGAGCCGGGCCCGCAGGCGCTCGACGCCCTCGCCCTCCCCCAGCACCCCGACCTCCCGCGCCGCCTCGACCACCGCGGCGGTCCGCGCCGAGCGCCAGAAAGGCTCGGGGGCGCCGTCCTCCCGTGCGGCGACGGGCAGGCGGCCGGTGAGCCCCGCGAGATGGGAGCGGCCCTGCAGCAGCCGCCCCTCGACGACGGTGCCGATCGCGACGCCGACCCCGATCGTGAGGACCGCGAAGGTGCGATAGGCGCGGCCGATCCCGAACCAGTTCAGGCCGTGGATCATGGCGGCGATGTCGTTGTCGACGGTGACCGGCAGGGCGAGGCGCGCCTCGAGCCGGTCGGCGAGGTCGACGGGGTGCTCCCAGCCGAGGATCCAGGAGGAGTCCACACGGCGCCGGTCGGCGACGCGGCCGCCGATGCTGACGCCCACCCCGGCCACGTGCGGATGCGCGCCGGCGAGGGCGAGGACCGGGTCGACCACCGCCTCCGCGACCGCCTCGGCGGAGGTGTCCGGCAGCGGCATCACCAGCTCCTCGAGAGCGTTGCCGCGCGCGGTGGTGACCACGACGTGGACCTCGTCGGCCGTGACCTTGACCCCGATGAACCGGGGACCGTGGTTCTCCTCGATGTCCAGCGGCTGCTGGGGGCGACCCTTGGCGAGCGCCACGGTGTCCAGGGGGTGGAGGTGGCCGGCCTCGAGCAGATCGCGGGTCACGCGCGTGACCGTCGGCGCGGACAGGCCGAGGCGCTCGGTGAGATCGCGGCGGGAGCGGGGGCCGAAGCGCAGCAGGTCCCGGTACACGGCCCGGGCGCTGGTGCCGCCGAGGTCGGGCACCGCCGTGACGTGCTCCGCGTACTCGCGCTGCTCCCCGTGCATCCCGCGAGTCTAGCGGCGGGAGCAGGTCGCACCCTCCCGGCCCGATCTGCGATGCTTTCGTCGACAGCAGCGCCCGGCCGCCGCAGGAGGCGGCCGGCTCCACGACGCCCGAGGGGGAACACCGATGAGCGAGTCCGCGAGCGCCGGCACCGACCGTCCCGAGGTCACGATCTACACCGCCTACGAGATCGACTTCATGCTCGGCCTGCGCGACACCGAGAACGCGCGGATCACGCGCGAGCAGATCGGGCTGCGCAGCGCCCCGGAGCAGGCGCGCGAGTTCGTCACGGCCGCGGTCACCTCGGGGCTGCGCGCCCGCGGGAAGGTGGAGCGGTCCGCGGACGGCCAGTGGCTGCTGGGCGAGGAGGGCCAGGTCATCGCCGGCGCCCTGACCGCCGCGGACCGCTGGCTCGGGATCGCGCTGGCCGAGGGCGAGGCGATGCGGATGGCCTTCATCATCAAGGCGAACGACGCGATCCTCATGCTCACCCAGGACGAGCTGGACTCCTTCGTGCTCTCGGCCCTGCCCGACGCCGCGCACGTGCCCGCCTCGGTCTCCGACATCGTCCTGGCCTTCCTCGAGGACAGCGCCGAGCGCACCATCTCGCTGCGCCGCACCGAGATCTCCTCCCCCGCCGATCCGGTGCCGCTGATGGTGCACGTCGAGGCCGACGGCTCCTGGCGCCTCGGCCACCTGCCGCTGGACGATCAGGGCGTGCTGACGGTCTCAGAGGTCACGGCCGCGCAGCTGCCCGAGGTCGTGCGCGGGCTGTGGGAGGACGGCACGAGCGCGGCGCCCGCCGCCTGAACGCGGGCCACGACCTGGTCGGCGACGTCCGCCGGCCGGTCCCGGACCGGCTCGCGGACGCCGTGCGCGCGTCGGCCCCTGGCCTCTCAGCGCCGCCCGGGCCCCGCCTGTCGGCGCCGGTGCAGCTCCGTGCGCAACGCGCGGATGTCCTGCCCGGAGGGCCGAGTGTAGGTCCACACGGGACGGTCGAAGGCGGGCATCACGATCCTGGTGCCGTCCTCGAGGCGCAGCGCGGCGGTGAGCCAGTGCACGGGATGCACCACGCGGGACTCGATCGCCGCGATCCGCTCCCAGGCCACGTCCCGGCGCCGCACCGGGCCGACCACCCGCAGCCCGTCCGCGGAGATCTCGACCCGGGCTCGCGCCGTGCCCAGCGCCACGATCCCGAAGCGGACCCCCAGCAGCCCCAGCACCAGCGCGAGCGCGCCCAGCGCCCCGACGACCACCAGCAGTCCGAGCCCCGGGGAGCGGCCGTCCGGCACCGTACCCAGCAGCAGCACCGTGCCCAGCACGCTCACCAGCGCCGTGCCCAGCAGCGCGGCCGCGACGACGGCGCGCACGGCGGTGTCCCGCGTGGCGTGCGCGGGCAGCAGCGCCCGCACCCGTCCCCGGCCGCGGCCCGTGCGCGCCGGATCGAGCGCGGCGACCATCCGCTCGACGGTCGCGCTGCTGCGGGAGTAGTCGGGCAGCGCGGTGCGCGGCCCGGTCTCGGGGCCGAGCCGGCGAGGGATGGTCATGGCACCCAGCGTAGGGTGCGGGGCATGTCCTCGCACGACTCCTCCGCCCCTCGCTTCCGCCGTCCCGCCGCGATGTATCCCTCGGTCGCCGCGTCGATCCCCGGGGAGCCGGATCCCGCGACCTCGATGGATCTCGCGCACGACTCGGCCCGGGCGCTGCTGGACGGCGTGTTCCACAGCTCCGACCCGGAGGTGGTGCGGCGGGTCGTCGCGCTCGCGGCCGACGACGGGCTGACGGAGCTGGCGGCGCTGTGGTCGGCCGCGCCCGCCTCGACCCTGCCCGGGGCGCTGTGGCGGCTGTACGTGCTGCACACCTGGGTGCAGCGCAGCGGCGACGAGGTCGCCCGACGCTACCGGGCCGGCTCCCGCACCGTCCCCGGGCTGCGCTATCTCACGGGCTTCGCGGAGCCGCCGGAGGTGGCCCAGGTGCAGGAGACGATGGACGACATCCTGCGCGGCGCGTTCACCGGCGATCTCGGCCTCGCCCTGCGGCGCGCCGGGGCGGTCGCGACGCTGCTCGCCCACGGCACGGCGCACCTGGCGGACGAGGATCCCGGCGAGGAGCGGACCCGGCAGGCGGAACGGCTGCTGCGCACCGGCGAGGAGCTCACGGAGGCGGGCCGGCACGCGGAGGAGGGACGCCTCGACTGACGCCCCGAGACGCGGCCGCCACCCCGTCGGCCGGTGCCCGTCGGGCGCTGTGATCTGCACGGACTGAGGTCCTCGCCATACTCCCCGGGGGCGGTGCTTGCACCGTCTCGGGGCCCGTGCTCTACGATGGGCGAGCGCCGGGCCGCGGTTGCCCCGGGCTCCAACATCTGCCGCTTCGAGCGGCCTTCGCGCCGACAGGCGCATCCCGGTCCGGCGCCTCAGCATCACGAGCAGGAGCCTGCGTCCGACCGCACGGACCGCGAGGCGTTCAGGCGCCCACGGCGCGAGGAGGCGACGCGAGTGGTGCAGTTCTTCTCCCGACTGTTCCCCGCCCGCACGGAGCGCCCCCTCAGCGATCTCCTCTCCGAGCTCGCGGAGCTTCTCGTCCAGGCTGCCGACACCCATTCGAAGCTGCTGGGCAACGGCTATCGCGAGCGCACCCGCATAGCGCCGACGCTGCACGAGCAGTCCACGGTCGCCGAGGAGCTGTGCCGCCGCATCGCCCAGCGTCTCGCGCACTCGCTGATCACCCCCTACGAGGCGGAGCTGCTCTACGACTTCTCGCTCACGCTCGCCGACGTGGTCGACGCGATGGAGCATACCGGCGAGCTGCTGGTCGTCTCCCGGGTGGGGACGCTGCCCACCCCGCTGCTGGATGCGGCCAAGGGGATCGAGCGCGCCGCGGAGCTCACCGTCGCCGCGTCCTGGAAGCTCAACGACACCCAGGACCTCGGCGACTACTACGTCCAGATCCGCAAGCTCAAGCGTCAGGGCGAGCGCCTCGTGCGGCAGGCCCTCGGCGCGCTGTACAAGCGCGGCGGCTCCACCCAGGAGCTGCTCCCCCTGCACGACGTCTCCGAGTCGATCCGCCACACGATCACGCTGCAGGAGCGCGCGGCGCGGATCGCGGACCTGCTGCGGATCAAGGACGCCTGAGTGACGCCGCTGCTGCTCGCGCTGGTGGTGGCCCTGGCGCTGATCGTGGCCTACATGAACGGCTTCCACGACGCCTCCAACGCCATCTCGACCACCATCACGACCCGTGCGCTGAAGGCCTCCTCGGCGCTGTGGGCGGCGGCGATCCTCAACACCCTCGGCGCACTGCTGGGGATGGCGCTGCTGGTGATGACCGTGCCGTGGGCGGTGCGCCTGCTGGGCCTCGGCCCGATCGTCGAGCAGCTCGCCGCCCGCCCCGACACGCTGGGCGCGGCGCTGCTGGTGCTCATGCTCGGCACCTTCCTCTGGGACCTGCTGACCTGGTGGATGGGGCTGCCGGCCTCGACCTGGCACGCGTTCTTCGGCACCTCCTTCGGCGTCTCCCTCGTGATTGGCACCTCGGCCGCCTGGGACCGCCTGGGACTGATGCTCGCGGTCTCCGTGGTGGGCCCCGTCATCTCGGCGACGGTCGCGTACTTGCTGATGCAGCTGATCCTGCGCCTGGCCCGGTCCGAGCTGCTCGGCCCCGGCCACATCCGGTTCGCGCAGACCTTCTCGGCGAGCACGGTCGCGGCGGGTCACGGCCTGAACGATGCCCGCCTCCCGCTCGCGGTGGTCGTGATCGCGTTGGGCAGCGCCGGGACGGACCTGTCCGGGACCACGACCATGGTGCTCATGAGCACGGTCGCGGTCGCCGTGGGCGCCGGCACCCTGATGGGCGGGCACCGGATCATCCGCACCCTGGGCCGCCGGCTCACGGACCTCACGGCGGCGCAGGGCCTGGCGGCGGAGTCCTCCGCGGCGCTGACGATGTCCCTGGGCGTGTTCGGGCTCGAGTCCCCGGTCTCCACCAGCCAGGCGCTGGCCTCGAGCGTGATCGGCGCCGGCGTCGCCCGGGGCCGGCGCACCGTGCGCTGGTCGGTCGCGCGGGAGATCCTCCTGATCTGGCTGGTGACCCCGCTGGCCTGCGCGGTCGTCGGGGCCGCCCTGCTCGGGGTCGTGCTCGAGCTGCCCGGCCTCTGAGCGGAGTGGCCGCCCGGCCCGCGTGCAGGCGGGACCACTATCCTGAGCGGAGCCGATCCGAGAGGGAGCCGATGTCCGACGGTGAGTCCACCACGCCCGCCCCGAGGAAGCGTCCGAGCTTCGGGCTGCCGGGGCCGACGACGCCCGGTCCGGGCGCGGACCCGCAGCAGGGCGCCCCGGCCCACGACCCCGACGGCCAGGCACCGCAGCAGGGGTACGACCAGGCCTCGTACGGGACCTCCTTCGCCGACGGCCCGCAGACGGGTGCGCTGCCGCCGAGCGCCCTCGCCGCCCCGCGCGCCGGCGACCCCTCGGCCCCCGGTCCCGGGCGGTCCGGCCGCTCCGGGCGCCGGCGCGGCGTGCTGCCGCTCGTGATCGGCCTTGTGCTCCTGCTGGTCATCGCCCCGGCCGCCACGATCGTCGGGATCGTGTGGTCCCTCGGCTCGCTCGTCGGCGATGCGTCCGAGGGGCCGACGCCGATGGAGGCGAGCACGGCGACGCTCGAGCTGTCCGCCAACGAGATGGTCATCGTCTACGTGCCCGCGACGGACGCCGCCACGGCCGAGTGCACCGCGGAGGGCTCCGATCCCGGGGCGGTCACCACGGTGCCGAGCTCGACCGCGACCACCTTCGGCAACGGCGAGGAGTACGTGCAGGTGCTCGGGGTCGCCTCCCTCCAGGACACCACCGCCACGATCTCCTGCACGGGCACCGACGCCCCTGCCCATCTGGGTCCCTACAGCCTGTTCGGGATGATGGCCCCGCTGGTGATCGGTCCGATCATCGGCGTGGTCGCGGGTCTGGCGGGCCTGGTGCTGACGATCGTGGGGATCGTGCTGCTGGTCCGCTCCCGCCGCGCCTGAGGTCCTGCCGACCCGCCGCCGTCTCACTCCCGGCGCTCCTGTGCTGCGGTGCCCTCGAAGGACCTAGAGTGGCGATCAGCCCCAGCTACCGAGGATGGAGTGGTGATCATGCACCCCCGTGCAGGCCAGAAGGCACAGCAGGAGGACCTCGTCGACGTCGACGCGCTCCTCGACTCCTACTACGACCTCCACCCGGATCCCGCGGATCCCGACCAGGCGGTCTCCTTCGGCACCTCCGGGCACCGCGGCTCCTCGCTGGACGTCGCGTTCAACGAGGACCACATCGCCGCGACCACGCAGGCGATCGCCGAGTACCGAGCGGCGCAGGGCATCCGCGGCCCGCTGTTCATCGGCCGGGACACCCACGCCCTCTCGCGCCCCGCCTTCGACACGGCCCTCGAGGTCCTCGCGGGCAACGACGTGTCCGCCCAGGTCGACGCGCTCGACGGCTACACCCCCACCCCGGCGGTCTCGCACGCGATCCTGGTCCACAACCGGGGCCGGGCGGCGAACGATCCCGGCCGGGCCGACGGCATCGTCGTCACCCCGAGCCACAACCCGCCGCGCGACGGCGGCTTCAAGTACAACCCGCCCCACGGCGGTCCCGCGGACACCGAGGCGACCTCGTGGATCGCCGACCGCGCGAACGAGCTGCTGCGCGACGGGCTCAAGGGCGTGCGCCGGCACGGACGACAGAAGGCCCTGCAGGACGCCGCCCGCTACGACTACCTGCGCACCTACGTGCAGGACCTCCCGAGCGTGGTCGACCTCGAGGCGATCCGCCGGGCGGGCGTGCGCATCGGCGCGGACCCGCTGGGCGGCGCGGCGGTGGACTACTGGGCCGAGATCGGCGAGATGCACGACCTCGACCTCACCGTCGTCAATCCCGCCGTCGACCCGCAGTGGTCCTTCATGACCCTGGACCGCGACGGGAAGATCCGCATGGACTGCTCGAGCCCGTGGGCGATGGCGTCGCTGCTGGAGAAGCGCGACGAGTACGACATCGCCACCGGCAACGACGCGGATTCGGACCGCCACGGGATCGTCACCCCGGACGGCGGCCTGATGAACCCCAACCATTACCTGGCCACGGCCATCACCTACCTGTTCGCGCACCGCCCGGACTGGCCGGCGGGTGCGAAGGTGGGCAAGACGGTGGTCTCCTCGAGCCTGATCGACCGCGTCGTGGCGGACCTCGGCCGGGAGCTGTTCGAGGTGCCGGTGGGCTTCAAGTGGTTCGTGCCGGGCCTGATCGACTCCTCGGTCGGCTTCGGCGGCGAGGAGAGCGCGGGCGCCTCGTTCCTGCGCCGCGACGGCTCGGTCTGGACCACCGACAAGGACGGCATCATCCTCGCGCTGCTGGCCTCGGAGATCCTCGCGGTGACGGGGCGCTCCCCCAGCACCCTGCACGCGGAGCTCGTGGAGAGGTTCGGCAGCAGCGCCTACTCCCGCACCGACGCACCGGCGGACCGCGAAGCCAAGGCGAAGCTCAAGGCGCTCAGCCCCGCGCAGGTGACCGCGACGGAGCTCGCAGGCGAGCCGATCGTCTCGGCGATCACGGAGGCCCCCTCCGGCGGTGCGATCGGCGGGCTGAAGGTGTCCACCGAGTCCGCCTGGTTCGCGGCGCGCCCCTCGGGCACCGAGGACATCTACAAGATCTACGCGGAGTCCTTCAAGGGCGAGGAGCACCTCGCCGAGGTGCAGCAGGCCGCGAAGGACCTCGTGGACGGGGCGCTCGCGGACTGAGCGCAGGGGCGGACCGAGCGCAGGGGTGGAGCGGACGGTCCGCGCGACGCCGCGGGAGCGGCTGTCCGCTCCCCGGCCCCGGTGCGGTCGCTGCGACCGCACCGCTTCTGGCCGACCGTTCCTCCACATCCCGGCCCTCGCCCCCTATCCCCCGCACCCCTCCCCCGATGCTGTCGACGGACGGCGCGACGCTCTCGCGCCGTCCGTCGACGCGCGCTGAGGCTTTCGAACACCCGGCGCCGACCTGCAGGTCCGTAACGTTTCAGCAACGACCGCAGCCTCCGCGCGGCAAAGGAATGGTCAAGCGCTCCCCAATTTGAGGTATGTCACCCGGCGGTGGCGCCGTCCACACGCCCCTAGCGCGACCCAAAGAGCCCGTGAACCATGGGATGGGTAGGTAAAGGATCAGTAGGGTAGTGTGCTCCGTCGGACCCGCCGGTAAGCACACCGACCGCAGCGCTCGCGCGCGGAGAGAACGACGGAGAGGGGGCAGGACATGCGACTGCGGACACGCGTCTGCGCGGCCTCTGCCGCCCTCGCCCTGACCGCTCTCCCCTTCGCCACCACCAGCGCTCTCGCCGACGGGACCGGCGACGCCGCCGAGAGCACGGACGTCACACCCGCGGGCGACGGCCCCGCGACGGCCACCGTGGACGGGCCGATCGCGCCCGAGGCCACCATCACCCTCACCACCCCCTCCGAGCCCGCCGAGGGCGTCGCCTCCCCCGAGGGTGGCGAGCCCTCCGAACAGCGCGAGGACTCGAAGACCCCTGCCGAGGAGACCCCGGAGGACGAGGAGGACGACCCCTCGAGCAACAACGAGGAGTCCGAGGCACCGCAACAGCCGCCCGAGGAGTCCGAGCAGCCACCGGTGGAGCCCGAGGCCGAGGAGCCCGAGCTCTCGGGGGGCAACCAGTCCGAGGGCCCCACGGCCTCGAGCCCTCCCGCCTCTGACACGGGGGGCGGGACGCCCACGACGACGAAGCCCGAAACGACGGAATCCGAGGCACCCAAGAACACCGGCGGCACGGACGGCACCACCGAGACGCCCACGGATGACTCCACCGAGACGGAGACGGCCCCTGACGACTCCGCCACCTGCGACGGCGACGCCGTCGACGACCCCGAGGAAGACGGTTCCGAGAAGGAGCCCGTGAGCACTGTCAAGGGTGCTCTGGTCCCCCGCCCGATCGCGCAGCAGAGCACGGCGGCTAAGCCCCAGAATTCCCAGAGCCCGACCCTTAGCAACGACAACGACGGCGACGCCTCGGACTGCCCCTGCAACTGCCCCACCACGCCCGGGGACGACTCCACCGATAACGGGGACTCCGACGACGCGTCGGAGACGCCGACCGGCGAGGAGACCACGGACGAGGGCGATGACACCTCGACAGGCGGCGGGAGCGGCGACAAGACCGAGGACGAGTCCACGCCGGACGACGGCGCCACTCCGGACGACGGAGCCACTCCGACCGCGAGCCCTTCGGCCACCCCGGGGATGTCCGAGCCGTCGACGCCCGCGCAGCCGACCCCCGAGCCCGAGCGACGCGCACAGCCGCTCCCCGCTCCCCCGCCGAGCGAGGACCCCGAGCCCACCGCGGAGCCGGCCCCCGAGCCGACCCCGCAGACTCCCGCCGAGACCCCGGTAGAGGAGCCCGAGACGACCGCCGAGTCGAGCACCGCTGGGGAGACCGAGCTCGCCGGCGTCGGCACCGAGGAGCCCAGCACTCCGGCGCCGCAGGCCGCGCAGCCCACGTCCTCCGGGGACGGCGGCCCCGTGGTGCGCCTGTTCAACGCCATCTCCGACGACTCGAACACGGCCTTCGGCCAGATGCGTCAGGTCCTGATCGCCGCGCTCGCGATCGGCTTCCTCACCACCGCCGGCTTCGTCGGCGCGACCTGGCACTCGCGCCGCAGCAACCACCGCCGCTGACCCGTCGGCCCACGGCCGGACAGGCGCGCCGCCGCCGGGCGAGGGTTCCACCGCTCAGCGCTGGGCGAGCAGCTCGCGCACGCGCTCCAGGATCCCCGGCACGGCACGCTCCATGTCCTTCACGGTGCGGTCGAAGGCCGCCTGCCCCTCGTACCAGGGGTCCTCGACGGCGAGCTCGATCTCCGCGAGCTCCTCCGCCCCGGGCTCGAAGGCGCGCCACATCGTGATCAACGGCGGCGTCGCGCCCTCGGGGGCCTGATCGGCCATGCGACGCATGGTCTGGGCGTGCTCGGGCGTCATCGCCAGCACGAGATCCCAGGCCATCAGCTCGGTGAGGTGGATGGTGCGGGCGGTGTGCTCGAAGGGACGCGGATAGCCGGCGCGCTCCAGCGAGAGCTCGATCCGGTCGTCCATCGGCATCCCCTCCACCTCCCAGGTGGTCCCGGCCGAGCCGACCTCGACCTCTGAGTCGAGGCCCTCGAGCTCGAGGGCGCGGCGCAGCACCACCGCGGCGGCCGGAGAGCGGCAGACGTTGCCGGTGCACACGGTGAGGAGTCGTAGCGGCTTCATCCCCCCATTGTGTCAACCTCCAGGCGGTGGGAGCGTGGAACCGCCGATCGCCGTACACTGTGAGGCGGAGTGCATGCGGTTCTCGGGTCAGCACGAGAGCATGATCGCCAGGGCATCACGCCCGTGACCACGCCACCACGGCTCAGGAGGACACCGATGGCCGAAATCATCCGCGCCCACGACGAGGACTGGTCGCTCGTGCGGGAGATCCGACTCCGTTCGCTCAGCACGGACCCCGGCGCCTTCGGGCAGAGCTGGGAGAAGGAGTCCACCTACGAGGACTCCGTCTGGGAGCAGCGCGTCTCGGACGCTGCCTGGTTCCTCGCGGTCGAAGGTGATCAGCCCGTCGCGGTCGTCGCCGTCCGCCAGGAGGACGACTCCCCCGCCAACGAGCGGGAGCTGCAGGCCATGTGGGTCACCCCTGGCTCGCGCCACTCCGGCATCGCCGGCCGCCTCGCGGAGGCCGTGTTCGAGTGGGCCCGCGAGGACGGCGCCGACACTGTCACCCTCTACGTCGGCCCCGAGAACACCGGCGCCCGCGCCCTCTACGAGAGCCTCGGCTTCTCCGACAGCGGCGAGCGCTGGCAGATCGTCGAGGACGATCCCGATGGCGCCTGGCTGAAGATGACCCGCGGCCTCTGAGGCCCGTGCGCATCCCCGCGCCCCTCTTCTCCGCCCGCTCCGCGTTGCGTCACGACGCCGCCGGGGTGGGCTCCGACCGTCCCCACTGGGCGGCGCGCGCAGAGGACGTGAAGAACCGCCTCGTCGGCAGCACCCTGCGCCGTCTGCACTGGGACCTGCGCCTGCAGCCCTTCCACGGATACGGCTCGGCGACGCAGGCACGGGTCCTGGCGAAGGTCCTGTACGCCTCCCCCCGCACCTCCGCGGACTTCCACGACCAGCCCGTCCATGACATGCGGACCGTCGCGGTGCGCGGCTGGCGGAACTTCACCAGCCAGGTCGCGCCGCACCGCACCGTCCACATCCGCCTCGGCGGCGAGGAGTTCACGGTGCGGGCGGACCGCTCCGGCATCGTCGATGCGATCCTCGAGGTGTCCCTGAGCCCCGGCGTGCACCAGGCGGTGCTGTGGACGGTCCCCGGCAACGAGGTCGCGGCCGACGTCACGATCGTCCCGCCCGAGGCGCGCGTGGGCATGGTCAGCGACATCGACGACACCGTGATGGTCACCTGGCTGCCCCGTCCCCTGCTGGCCTTCTGGAACGCCTTCGTGGTCCATCAGTCCTCTCGCCAGGTCGTCCCCGGGATGCCGATGCTGTACCAGCGCCTGGCGCGGGAGCACCCGCACATGCCGGTGTTCTACCTGTCCACGGGCGCGTGGAACGTGTTCCCCGTGCTCAAGCGCTTCCTCTACCGCAACGGCTATCCGGACGGGCCGCTGCTGCTGACGGACTGGGGACCCACCCACACCGGCTTCTTCCGCTCCGGCCCCGAGCACAAGTCGCGCTCGCTCGAGCGCCTCGCCGCCGCGTACCCGGACGTCCGCTGGATCCTCGTCGGCGACGACGGCCAGCACGACCCCTCGCTCTACGCCGCCTTCGCCGAGCGGCACCCGGAGCTCGTCGAGTCGATCCTGATCCGCCAGCTCACCGAGCCCGAGCAGCTCCTCGCCCACGGCACCCTGCGCCCGCTGGTCGGCTCCAGCCCCGGCGGTCGGGGACCGCTCGCCCTCGCCGCCCCGAACGGCCACGGTCTGCTCGCCGCCCTGCAGCGACACGGGAGGATGTCCCGGTGATTTCCCTGCGACCCGCCGCCGAGTCGGACGTCCCCCGGATCGTGGAGCTGGTCCAGGCCGCGTACCGCGGCCAGGGCGGCTGGACCACCGAGGCGCACCTCGTGGACGGCCACCGCACCGACACCGCGGAGGTCCGTGCGATGCTCGCCGACCCCGCGGTGACGCTGCTGGTCGCGACCGGGGACGGGAACGGCGCGGACGACGGAGGAACGGGCCTCGAGCATGGACGCTCCGCCGAGCGCGTGCTCGGATGCTGCTACACCCGCCGCGAGGCGCCCGACGAGCACGGAGCGGTCCGGGCCGAGCTCGGGCTGTTCGCGGTCGACCCCGCCGCGCAGGGCGCGGGGCTCGGCGGGCGTCTGCTGGAGGCGCAGGCGGCCTCGCTCGCGGCCGACGGGGTGGACGTGCTGATGATCCAGGTGCTCCAGTCGCGCCCCGAGCTGCACCGCTGGTACGAACGGCACGGCTTCACCGGCACCGGGCAGGCCGTGCCCTTCGCGGGCGATGCGGCGCTGCTGAAGGTCGAGGGACTCGGGATGGACATCATGGAGCGCCCGCTGCCCGTCGAGGACCGGGTCGCCTACCCCTCCGCCTGAGCCCGGCGCCCGATCCCCGGAGCACGAAGCACCGATCGCGAGCACCCGGCCGGTGCGGCGGCCTGCGCACCGCACAGCGCACACAGCACACAGCACACCGACATGACGACGGGGCCGGGCGGGGCGTCTGCCCTTCCCGGCCCCGTCGGCCGCCGCGAGGACGCGGCCCGGGGGTGACGTGCCGCCGGCTCAGCCGGTGTTCTTCAGGCCCGCGGCGACGCCGTTGATGGTGGTCAGCAGCGCGCGCTGCAGCTCGGGCGAGAGCTCCTCGCCCCGCTCCTTCGCCGCGCGGACCCGCTGCAGCATCGCGACCTGCATGTAGGAGATCGGATCCAGGTAGCGGTCGCGCACGGCGAGGGTCCGCTTGAGGATCGGCTGGTTGTCCAGCAGGTTCAGCACGCCGGTGAGACGCTCGATCTCCGAGACCGCGAGCTCGTACTCCTCGCGGATGCGGTCGAAGAGGTACCAGAGGTTCTCCGGCACCAGCGAGTGCACGTAGTGCGCCGCGATCTGCATGTCCGTCTTCGCCAGCGTCATCTCGACGTTGCTGATGACGGTGCGGAAGAAGTGCCAGGAGCGGTACATCTCGTGCAGGTCCGGCTCGAGGCCGGCCTCGCGCGCGGCCTTCAGGCCGGAGCCGGCGCCGAACCAGCCGGGCACGATCTGGCGCGACTGGGTCCAGCCGAACACCCACGGGATCGCCCGCAGGCCGTCCAGGCCCTTGTCCGAGGTGGTGCGCTTGGAGGGGCGCGAGCCGATGTTCAGGTCGCCGAGCTGCTCCACGGGGGTGGAGGAGACGAAGTACTCGGGCAGGTTCTCGTCGTCCACCAGGGTGCGGTAGCGGGCGAACGCCGCGTCGGAGACGTGCTGCATCACCTCGCCGAAGCGCTCGAGAGTCTTCTCCGGGGTGCGCGGGGCGGTGTGCAGGGCCGAGCCCTCGAGCACCGCGGCGAGCGACAGGTCCAGGTTCTCCCGGGCGAGGGAGGGGAGCATGTACTTGTCGGAGATGACCTCGCCCTGCTCGGTGAACTTGATCTCGCCCTCGAGCACCCCGTAGGGCTGGGCGAGGATCGCGTCGTAGGTCGGGCCGCCGCCGCGGCCGACGGAGCCGCCGCGGCCGTGGAAGAGGCGCAGGGTGACGCCGTGCCGGGCCGCGGTGTCGCGCAGGGCGCGCTGGGCCTGGTGGATCTCCCACTGGCTGGTGATGACGCCGGCGTCCTTGTTGCCGTCGGAGTAGCCGAGCATGACCTCCTGGCGGTCGCCGCGCAGGCGCACGATCTCCCGGTAGGACGGGTCCGAGAGCAGCTGCTCGAGGATCTCGCCGGCATGGCGCAGCTCGGAGACCTCCTCCAGCAGCGGCACGAAGCCGAGGTCGGCGCGCTTCTCCTCGCGACCGGTGAGGTCGAGCAGACCGGCCTCGCGGGCGAGCAGCGCGGCGGCGAGCACGTCGTCGGCGCCGTGGGTCATCGAGATGATGTAGGTCTCGATGACGGAGGTGCCGTACAGGCGGTGCGCGTCGCGGATCTCGCGGAACACCCCGTAGGTGGTGCGTGTCGCGTCGTCGAGGATCGACTCGTCCTCGGTGATCGCGGAGCCCACCAGCGGGCGTCGACTGCCGAGCTCGCGGGAGAGCACGGTGGTGCGCTCGGAGCGGTCGAGCTCGGTGTAGGGACGGTCCAGCTCGCCGACGCGGTCGAAGAGACGCGCGACCACCTCGTGGTGCTTCTCGGAGTGCTCCCGCACGTCGAGAGCGGCGAGATTCAGACCGGAGGCGGCCAGGACCTGCTGGGCGATGGCGAGCGCCCCGTCGGCGGCGCGGCGCCCGCCGTGGCGACGCAGCGCCGCGCGCAGGACCTGGAAGTCATCCTGCAGCTCCTCGGTGTCGCCGTAGTCGGCGCCGTGGACGTGCGCCTCGCCGGAGCGGATCCGCTCGCGGGTGGCGCTGAGCTTGGAGCGCATCGCGCCGAGCTTGAGCCGGTAGGGCTCCTCGTCGTACATCTCCTGCTGGGTGCTGTCGACCTCGGAGTCGTGGGAGAGGTCCTCGGCGAGGCTGGCGCGCAGCTCCTCGTCGTCCCCGGTCAACTCGGAGGAGACCGAGAGCTCGAGGATCAGGTCCGAGATGATCTCCACCGACACGTCGATCGCGGCCTCGGCCTGCAGCTTCAGCACGTCGCGGGTGACCTCGGCGGTCACGAACGGGTTGCCGTCGCGGTCGCCGCCGATCCAGGACCCGAAGCGCAGCGGCACCTGGCCGTCGTGCAGGTCGGCGCCGTGGGCGCGCAGCTCCTCGCGCAGGTCGTCGAGCATCTCCGGCATGGTCTGACGGAAGATCTGGCGCAGGTAATACAGGGCGTTGCGGGCCTCGTCCTGCGGGGTGGGACGGGAGCGGCGCAGCTCGTCGGTCTGCCAGAGCGTCTCGATCAGCTCGGCGAGGTCGCGGTCCTGGCGGCGACGCTCCGGGGTGTCCTCGTCGGTCTCCTCGGCGAGGAGGTCGGAGATGCGGCGCAGCTTGGTCAGCACGGCGCGGCGCGAGGCCTCGGTGGGATGCGCGGTGAACACCAGGCGCACGTCGAGGGAGTCGACGGCCTTCTGCAGGCCCTCGGCGCCGAGCTCCTCGTGGACGGCGCGCACGGTGCGCGGCACCCACGACTCGCTCGAGGGCCGCTCGTCGAGGGCGCGGACGCGGTAGACCTGCTCGGCGGCGTTCGCCAGCAGGAAGTACTGGGTGAACGCGCGGGTCAGCGCCGTCGCCTGCTCGATGGGCAGGGAGCCGAGGCGGGCCTGGACGTCCTGGGCGCTGGCCTCGGAGTCGGCGGACTTCGCCTCCTTCGTCAGCTTGCGGACCTGCTCGACGAGGTCGAGCATCTCCTGGCCGTGCTGGTCGGCCAGGGTACGGCCCAGCAACGTCGAGAGACGGCGGACCGTCGCCCGCAGCGGGGCGTCGATATGGGGGTCGTCGCCGACGACGGGGAACTCGCTCGTCAGGGTCGGGACGGCGATGGCGTCGGAATGTGGCACAGGGCCTCCTGGGGTCGGCACGCCGACGGACGGCCGCCTGCCGACGCGCCGAAGGCGCGCTCAGGGCGACCGCGTCGGCGCGGAACGAACGGGCACAGACTACAGGCGCTCCCGCCGGGGGCGCCCCGGTCCTCACTGGGCGGACACGAGCCGACAGGCCGGCGCGGCGAGATCCGGGGCGTCCGACGAGGGCGGCCGGGGCACGGAAGGACGCGGCCGACGGGCGTGCCGTCCCGTCGGTCTCCTGCGTTCAGAGCACGGCGCGGAGGAAGTCGCGGGTGCGCTGATGCGCGGGGTCGGAGAAGATCTTCTCCGGCGGCCCCTCCTCCACGATCGAGCCCTGGTCGAACATCATCACGCGGTCGGAGACGTCGCGGGCGAACTGCATCTCGTGGGTGACGATGAGCATCGAGATGTCGGTCTCCGCGGCGATGTCCTTCAGCACGCCGAGCACCTCCCCCACCAGCTCGGGGTCCAGCGCCGAGGTCACCTCGTCCAGCAGCAGGATCTCGGGGTCCATCGCGAGCGCGCGGGCGATCGCGACGCGCTGCTGCTGGCCGCCGGAGAGCTGGGAGGGCTTCATGTCCCGCTTCTCCTGCATCCCGACCTTCGCCAGCAGCCCCTCGGCCTTCGAGACCGCGTCGGCGCGCGAGAGTCCCTTGACGTGGATCGGCGCCTCGACGATGTTCTCCAGCACGGTCATGTTCGGGAACAGGTTGAAGTGCTGGAACACCATCCCGATGTCCGTGGTGGTGCGGCGCCGGCGCTTGTCCGGGATCCGCACCCGCTTCCCGCCCTGCTCCTCGTACTGCAGCGGCACGCCGCCCACGTGGATGTACCCGCCGGAGAGCTCCTCGAGGGTCATCACCAGGCGCAGGATCGTGGTCTTGCCCGAGCCGGAGGGCCCGATGAGGGTGACCCGCTCCCCGCGGGCGACGGTGAAGTCCAGGCCCTTCAGCACGGTGTTGTCCCCGAACCGCTTCAGGACGTCGCGGAACTCGATGTGGGGCGCGGTCCCGGGATCGGGCGCGGCAGTGTTCTCAGGCAAGCTTCTTCTCCAGTTTCCGGATCAGGAGGGAGGTGGGATAGCTGGCGGCCAGGAAGACCAGGCCCGCGAGCGTGATCGCCTCGGTGTAGCGGAAGTAGGTCGAGCCGTAGTTCTGCGCGACCCGCACCAGCTCGGGGATGTAGATGACCACGAAGAACGGGGTCTCCTTGAACATCGAGATCGCGTAGTTGCCCAGCGCCGGCAGGGTGTTGCGGATCGCCTGCGGCACCACGATCGCCCGCCAGGTGCGCAGTCGCGGCAGGGACAGCGCGGTGGCCGCCTCCCACTGGCCCGTCGGCACCGAGTCGATGCCGGCGCGGTACACCTCGGCCATGTAGGTCGTGTAGTGGATGCCGAGCACCCAGATGCCGATGGCGAGGGTCGAGTCGATGTACTGCGAGAGCACGAGGTTCGCGAACACGAGCTGGACCACCAGCGGCGTCATCCGGATGAACTCCACCACCCAGGTGAAGGGCGTGGCGATCGCGGTGGGGGCGGTGCGGCGGATGATCGCGACGGCCAGGCCGAGCACGAGCGCGATGAGGGTGCCGAGCACCGTCGCGATCAGCGTGATCTTCAGGCCCTCGAGGAGGAGCGAGGGCAGGACGGCGGCGGCGTGGCTCCAGTCCCACCAGGACGAGGACGGGTTCATGCCACGGCTCCTTCCTTGGTGTTCGCTCCGGGCGCCTGGAAGAGCGCGCGCCAGGAGGAGCTGAGGGCGGGGCCGCGTCCGATCTTGTGCTTCGCTCGGATCTCCAGGCCGTTCATGATGATCACGATGACCCAGGCGATCAGGTAGTAGGCCAGCAGCGCGAAGAGATAGGCGAACCAGGTGCCCGTCCGGTCACGGACCTGCTCGACCTGGAAGAAGAGGTCGTACAGCGAGACGGTGCCGACGATCGCGCTGCCCTTGAGCAGCTGTATCCAGAGGTTGGACAGGGAGGGCAGCATGAGCGCCCACGCCTGCGGGATCACGATCCGGAACATGCCACGGGCGGGGCTGAGGCTCAGCGCGCTGATCGCCTCGTACTGCCCCTTGGGCACCGAGCCGATCGATCCGCGCACCACCTCGGCGCCGTAGGCCCCGTAGTTCAGCCCCAGCGCGAGCACGCCGATGAGCAGCGGCTCGAGCTGGAAGCCGAAGGGATAGGGCAGCTGCGGCAGCACGAACGCGAGCCAGAACAGCTGGACCACGAGCGAGGTGCCGCGGAAGAACTCCACGAAGATGCGCGCGACCACGCGCACCGCGGAGAACTTCACGACCTGCGCGATGCCGAACACGAACGAGATCAGCAGCGCGAGCAGGCCGCCGAGGATCGTCGCGAGCACCGTGATCTGCAGGCCCTGCAGGATCTGCGGCGAGCGGTCGAACAGGATCTGCAGGTTCGGCCCGAGGTCCTGGAAGAAGCCGATCACGCCGTCCATCGGCACCTCGCCTCACGCGCCGGGGCGTCGTGGAAGGGTGCGAGGCTCACTGCAGGGAGGAGAGATCGCCCGAGCAGAGGATCTCGGCGGTCATCTCTTCGGGCGGCAGCTCCTGCTCGCCGAAGCCGTACTCGCCGACGATGGAGAGGTACCGCTCGGGATCGGCGATGATCTCGGCGAGCTTCTCGTTGTAGGCGTCCAGCAGCGAGGTGTCCTCCTGACGGAACACGGTGCCGCCGGCGCCGACCTGCTTCACGCCGTCGATCTCCTGCACGAAGCTCTCGGTGACCTCGACGTCGTCGACGGTGTTGTCCGCGAGGTAGTTCAGGGAGATGGCGGTCAGGGCGAAGGCGTCGGCGTTGCCGGACTTCAGCGCGTCCACGCCGTCCTGCGGGCCGCCCACCTCGATGGCGTCGAGCTCGAGGGCGGCGACGTAGTCGGACTCGACCGCCCCGGCCATCGTCGCGACGGTCAGGCCGGAGTCCACGAAGGAGTCCATGGTCTCGAGACCCTCGGGGTTGCCCACGGGGACCATCAGCGCGGTCGTGTACTGGAACTCGGGCTCGCTGAAGGCGGCCTGCGCGCAGCGGTCGGGCAGGATCGACATCCCGGCGCTGACCGCGTCGAACTGGCCGGCGTTCAGGCCGGGGATGAGGGAGCCCCAGTCGGTGAGCTTGCCCTCGACGGTGTCGATGCCGAGCTCGCCGAAGATCTCGCGGTGCAGGGCGACGGTCGCGCCGATGACCTCGCCGCCCTCCTCGAAGCTGTAGGGCGCCTCGCCGGCGAAGCCGACGGTGATGGTACCGGCATCCTGCAGACGGCTGAGCAGGTCCCCACCACCGCCGCCGTCGCTGCCGGACTCGCCGCCGCCGCCGGTGCTGGTGCGGCTGCAGGCGGCGAGCCCGCCGCCCAGGGCCGCGGCGGAGAGCACCAGGCCCGTGCCGCGGAAGAAGGTTCGTCGGTCGTGCGTGCTGCGGTGCGTCGTGCGGCCCATCTGCATGGTTTCCCTCTCGCCGGGAGATCCTTGCCGTGCACGCTCGTCGTGTCGGACAATCGGATCTCTGGATATCGGATTCCTGGTCACCGTACCGGTGGATCGACAGTCGTCCACGACCTGCGGCTCTTTTGTGATGGGGTCGTGATCCTTCCGCGACGCCCGTGACTGTGACAGCGATGACTCCCTCTGCGCGTGCGCCGGGGCGGGGAGGGAACGGATGATGGTGTCCTCGCACGCCCACCGGCGGCGCACCGTCACAGGAGGACCCATGCCCCCTCGTCAGGACTCCGTCCGGCTGCCGATGATGCAGCCGATCCGTCGTCCTTCGATCATCGACCAGGCCGAGCTCGAGCTGCGCAACGCCATCTTCGTCGGCGACCTCCGCCCCGGGGACACCATCCCCGAGGTCCAGGTCTCCAAGCAGATGGGCATCTCCCGCTCCTCGCTGCGCGAGGCGTGCCAGCGCCTGGTGCGCGACGGGCTGCTCACGCAGATCCCGGGCCGCGGCCTGTTCGTGACGACGATGGACGCAGGCACCCTGTCGGACTTCATCGACTACCGCCTCGGCATCGAGATGCAGGCGGCGACCAACGTCGCCGAGCACGTGGCCGCGCTGCGCGCCGACGGCGACGAGGAGCAGATCCCGGCGCTGCTGTTCCCGCTGCGGGAGTGCGTGGAGCGGACCCGTCGCGCGCTCGCGGCGGGCGAGGTGATCGAGGCGGGCAACGCCGACCTCGACCTCCATCAGCGCCTCGCGGAGATCTCCCGCAACCGGTTCCTGGTCACGGCGATGAACACGATCGTGATCCTCACCCGCATGGGCACCTTCTCCGATCCTCGCGGCTACGGCGTGCGCGCGGACCTCACCGACACCCATGAGCAGCTCGTCGCCGCGCTCGAGGCCGGCGACGCCTCCACCGCGCGCAAGCTCCTGCGCGAGTCGCTGCGGGCGCTCGCGGCACGGCTGCGCGGGGACGAGGAGGAGCAGGACCTGGTGCGCGACCCGGACCTGCTGGAGTCCGACGGGCCGGAGTGGACCACCCTGGAGGGCGAGTCGCCGGCCCTGTGAGGGCCGGACACGAGAAGGGCCCCTCCCGGCGAGATCATCGCTGGTGAGGGGCCTTTTCGGCGGAGACGAGAGGATTTGAACCTCCGAGGCGATTGTAGTCGCCTACTCCCTTAGCAGGGGAGCGCATTCGGCCGCTCTGCCACGTCTCCTGGCGCCGCGGTGTCGCGGCACGCCGAGCCAGCATACGGGAGCGAGCGGGGTGCGCCAAAGCGAGGCGGAGCGGTTCGCGTCACACCTCCCCCTGCCCGCCCGCGGCTCAGAGGCCGAGCTTCTCCTGCAGCAGCGCGATGTGCTTCGGGGTGCCCACGCGGTGCTTCACGAAGGTGAGGACGCCCGCTTCGTCGATCGCGAAGGTCGAGCGGATCGTGCCCTGGACGATCTTCCCGTACATGTTCTTCTCGCCCCAGGCGCCGTAGGCGGTCATCACCTCGTGGGACTCGTCGGAGGCGAGGGTAAAGGGCAGGTCCTGCTCGGCGACGAAGCGATCGAGCTCGGGGACCGGATCGGGCGAGATCCCGATGACGCGGTAGCCGGCGTCGAGGAACATTCGGTGGTTGTCGCGCAGGTCGCAGGCCTGCTTGGTGCACAGCGAGGTGTTCGCGGCGGGATAGAACCACAGCAGCGCCGGCGCTCCGCGGAGGTCCTCGAGGGTGACCCTCCCGCCGCCTGCGGTGGGCAGGTCGAGGGCGGGGGCGGCATCGCCGACGGCGAGCTTCACGGGGGCGGGCGACATGATCCTCCGAAACGGGTCAGGGGCGGGGCAGGACGCCCAGCCTAGCGACGGCGCAGACGGCGGCCCAGATAGGTCTCGCGGAAGCGCCGCTCGGCGTGGCGGTCCCCGAGCAGGAGCAGCTGCACCTCGGAGGAAGCGGGGATCGACTCGGTGTCGTAGCCGAGGGTGCCGTCCGCCTCGAGCACCGCGACGATGTCGCAGCCGGTGCGGCGGTGCACCTCGTCGTCCCGGAGGGGGCGGCGCATGAGGGAGGCCGGGCAGGGGGCGAGGAACAGCTCGTTGCCCTCGGCCAGCAGCACGCGGTGGCTGAAGCCGGCGTGGTTCCACAGGTCGGTGGCGCCGATGGTGGCGTAGGAGAGCACCCCGTCGGCCCCGGCCCGGTAGAGGGTGGCGACGTTGCGCTCGTAGGTGGCGCGGGAGACGATCTGCAGCTCGGGCCGCAGGCGCCGGCAGAACAGGGTGAGGTAGACGTTCAGGTCGTCGTCGCGCGGGGTGACCAGCACGGCGGAGGCGTGCTCGAGGCCGGCGCGGCGCAGGATCCGCTGGTCGGCGGCGTCCCCGTGGACCACGGCGTAGCTCGCGGTCCCCTCGAGCACCGAGTAGGAGTTCTCGACCCGGCCCGGTTCGATCTCGACGATCGTGTTCGGGACGCCCCCGTCGCTGAGTGCCCGGGAGGCGGCGCGGCCCACGCGCCCGCCGCCGACGATCACGACCGGCTGCTCCTCGGAGACCTCGCCGCACTGGAACCGGCGGTCGTACTGGGCGAGGTCCTCGGCGGTGCCCGCCAGGACCAGCACGGTCCCGTCGGTGATCCGCAGGTCCGGGGTCATCGCGCGCAGCCGGCCCTTGCGCAGCACGGCGAGGATCCGCACCCGGGAGCGCTGCATCTCGACGGCCTCGCCGAGGAGCTTCCCCACCAGCTCGGTGCCGCGCGCCGCGGCCTCGGCGATGATCGTGTCGCCGATGGTGCCGATCGCGTGGACGCGGCCGGTGGAGCCGAGCACGCGGGAGGCCATCTCGCGGCCGAGGACCTGCCCGAGCTCGAGCACGTGGTCGGCGCCGGCGAGGTCGAGCACGTCCACCGAGGCGGGCTTCGAGGCGGTCACGGCCACGGGCACGGTGGCGGCGGCCTGGCGCACCGTGAAGGCGACGTTGGTGTTGGCGTGATCGGAGAGGGTGGAGATCACCAGCCGCGCCCGTGCCGCGCCCGCGTTGCGATAGGTGAACGCGGAGTCGAGGGGACCGACGACGACCTGCCGGCCCTGGTCGTGCAGCTCCCCCGCCTTCACGGCGTCCTCCAGCAGCATCACGGCGGGGATGCCGGAGCGCTCGGCGCGGGCGGCGAAGGCCTGGGTGACGGCGTCGGAGCCGACCAGCAGCACGTGGTCGCTGACCCCCGGGGCGACCTTGCGCGGGGTGCGGGTGGCGCGGCGATGGTCCAGCCACGGCGTGACCAGGTACTGGATCACGAAGAAGGGCAGCAGCACGAGCATGTAGACCACGCCGCTGAGCAGCACCCAGAGGGAGAACAGGCGCCCCTCGTCGTCGTCGAAGGTGATGTCGCCGTAGCCGAGCGTGGACATCGTGGTGATGGTCCAGTAGATCGCGCTCGGCCAGGAGTGCTCGTCGCCCTCGAGGTGCATGAGCAGCTTGAAGCCCGCGGCATGGGCGATGACCATCGCCGCCCCGACGCCGAGGATCACGAATCCCGCCTTGGAGCGTCGGCCGACGAACGGATGCCGCTCCGCACGTCGGCGCTCGCGCGCCGTCTGGCCCATGGCTGCCCTCGCTCTCCGGTCGGTCTCCTGCGGCCGCGCGGTCGCGGCCGCTCGAATCGTAGGCCCATGGCGGGCCGAGGGCGACCCCGCTCGCGATGCCTGAGCCGAGCCTCACCTCGTCCCCACCCCGCCCGGCGCCCGGAGGGGCGCGGCCGACCAGATCGCCTTCACCCTGATCGACCGGCTAGGCCTGGCGATGTTCCACGATATCGCCTTCATCGTGCTGGCCCCGTCGGCCGACCCGAGGGGTGCGGGCTCAGCACGCGGTGCCGGGCCCGCTCTGCCAGGCATGGGCGACGAGCTCCTCGAGCACCGACTCGTCGATGTCCGGCAGCTTCTTCACCCACACGCAGCCCACCCCGCGGCGGTGCTTGCCGAGCTTCTCGAGCAGCTCGTCGGAGCGGGGGAAGCCCTGGATGCCGTAGAGGGCGAGGTCGGCCTTGCGAGGGCTGAAGCCGAGCTGGAAGGTGTCGCCCTCCCGGCCGGTGGCGTAGCGGTAGTGCACCTCGCCGTAGCCGATCATGCTCGGACCCCACATCGTGGCCTGCTCGCCGGTGGCGCGGCCGAAGAGCTCCAGCAGCCGCGCTCCCTCCTCGCGCCGCCTGCCCTCAAGGCCGTCGACGTAGTCGGCCGGGTCCGTCGAGGTGGCGCGGGTCGTGATGTCCTTCGCGCTCTTCCCGGTCGCGCCCCGGGTGACCGTGGTGCGGCCGCGGTCCGGCGCAGGCGGGTTCGCCATCCCCTCGCCGTGCTCGAGCAGCAGGGCCTGCAGCCGCCTGCCCGAGGCGGCGCCCACCCCGTGCAGCTCGGCGAGCTCGGCCCAGTCCCGACCGACGAGCTGGTCGACGGTGGTGATCCCCTGCTCGGCGAGGGCGCGGGCAGCGGGAGCGCCGACGCCGGGGACGTCGCTGATGGGTGTGCTCGGTGCGCTCATGGCAGGGAGTATGACCGAGCCCCGCGGCCGACGGGAAGGCGTCGGCCGCGGGGCTCGGGACGGTGCGGCGGGCAGGACCGCCGGGGATCAGCGGCGCTCGTCGAGGGCGCGCACACCCTTCCACGCGGCGGGGATCAGCAGCGCGGCGAGCGCGGCCTTGACCAGGCCGCCGGGGATGAAGGGCCACAGGCCCGCGGCGAGCACGGCGCCGAGGTCGGCGCCCGCGCCGAGGACGGCGTTGAGGATCATCGCGAGGTACGGCACGCCGACGAGGAAGGGCACGACGCTCGCGGCGACGAAACCGGTCATGGCGAGCACGGGGCGGCGGTCCCAGGCGCGCTCGGCGAACCAGCCGGCGACGAAGGCGGCGGGGATGAAGCCGAGCACGAAGCCGAAGCTCGGCGAGAGGACCATCGCGGGCCCGCCGGAGAACTCGGCGAAGACGGGCGCTCCGGCGAGGCCGACGGCCATGTAGGTCGCCAGCGAGATCGCCCCGCGACGGGAGCCCAGCGCCGCGCCGACGAGGATCACGCCGAGGGTCTGTCCGGTGATCGGCACGAGCGGCAGCGGGATCGTGACCTGGGCGAGGACCGCGACGACCGCGGCGCCGGCGAGGACCAGCAGGGCGTCGCGCAGCAGGGTGCGGTGCGGGGCCAGGGCGTCGGCCAGGACGGGACGGCGAGCCGGGACGGCGATCGCGGACATGGGACTCCTCGGAGGCTGGAAAGCTACGGCGAGGTCCCAGGGTACGCACTCACCGCCGCGCGATCACTCCGAGGTCCGTCGCGACCCATCGTGCGCCGCCGCCGCTCCGCTCCTCGCGGCGGGCGAAGCGGTAGAGGCTGTACCGCACGCGCAGCGCCGTCGGCGCTCGGCCGTCGAAGGGGTCGCGGGCGAGCAGTCGGCGCACCCCGGGGTCCCCGTCGGCGAGCCGCTCGAGCAGCGCCACGAACCACGGCTCGGCGCCGGGCCGCAGCGCGAGGAACCACATCTGCCAGTCGAGTCGCAGGTGATAGGGCGCGACCTGGCGGGGAGGTCGGCGCAGGTCGCCGGGCTTGCCGCGGAACTCGTAGGCCTGCCAGGTCGCCTCCGCGGCCTCCTGCCCCGCGGCGTCCTCGGTCCCCTCGATGATCACCTCGTACCGCCGCTCGGTCATCGAGCCGAAGGCGCCGTAGGCGTTCACGAGGTGGAAGCGGTCGAAGCTCGCGTTCATCAGCTGGTGCGAGGAGAACAGGTTCGCGAGCGGCTTCCTGGAGAGCACGGCGAGCAGGGCGAACGCGGCGGCGACCAGCGCCGTCCACCACAGCGGCGAGGACACCTCCGCGCCCGCGCCGCCGCCGTCGGCCCCGAGCGGCACCCCGAACCAGCTCCACCCCGGGAACGGGCCTCCGAGCAGCCAGCGCCAGAACGCATCGGAGATCGCGGCGCAGGCCACGAGGATCGTCAGCCAGTTCAGCCAGGCGTAGTTCCCGGTCATGACCAGGAACAGCTGGGTGGCGATCACGGCGCAGGCGGCGAAGGACGCGATCGGCTGCGGGGCGAGCACGAGCCAGATGATCCCGAGCTGGACGGCGTGGCTGCCGAGCACCTCGGCCCGGTGCCACCAGCGGGGCATGAGGTGGGCGGTGCGGCTGAGCGGGCCCGGCATCGGCTGGGTCTCGTGGTGGTGGTCCATCGCCGTGAGGTCCCGCCAGGAGCGGTCCCCGCGCATCTTGATCATCCCGGCGCCGAACTCGAGACGGATCAGCAGCCAGAGCAGGAACAGGATCATCAGCTGCGGCGGCGGGACCGCGTGCGAGCCGAGCAGGCCCATGAGCGCCCCGCACTCCAGCAGCATCGACTCCCAGCCGTAGCCGTAGAAGATCTGTCCCACGGAGACGATCGACAGGTACATCACCCACATCGCCCCGAACACCGCGAGCATGCTCCATGCGGGCCCCTGCTGCGGCAGCCCGAGCACGACGGCGAGCCCGAGCAGCATCCCCAGCAAGCACATCCCGCGCAGCAGCGCATCGCTGTAGGGGACGTGGCGGAAGAGCGTGGGCCCGGCCCGGTCCCCCGCCCGTGCGAGGAATGCGGGCACCGGCAGCAGCCCCTTCTCCCCCAGCAGCACCGGGAACTGGTGGAAGGTCGAGAGGAAGGCGAGGACGTACACCGCCGCGACGCCCCGCTGCACGATCTCGCGGGCGATCCACGAGTCCTGGGCGTCCAGCAGGCCGATCCAGCTCGTCCAGTCCATGCTCCACACCTCCGCGTCGCGGGTACTCCCCGATTCTCACCCTCGCCGCCTGCGCGCGCCATCGCGGCGGCCGCGCTCCGGGGCGAGGAAGATCTCGGCGGGCCTCAGCGCAGCAGATCCACCAGTGTCGCGCCCGCCCACCAGCTGCCCAGCGCGATCACGAGCGCGAAGCTGAGGTTCCACAGCGCGGCGGGGAGGGGGGTGAGCTGGGCGAGCTGGCCGGGGTCGTCCTGCCGGCCGCCCCGGCGGAGCACGGAGCCGAGGTGGCGCCAGGCCCCCAGCAGCAGGAACACCCCGGCGGCGAGGGTGAGCAGGGCGGTGAGCGCGGGGCTGCCCCACCACCACAGCGCGCCGATCCCGGCGGCGCTGGCGAGCACGGCGAGGACGGTGTGGCCGGAGCGGGTGAACACGAGGGAGACCACCAGCACGACCAGCGCCGCGAACAGGGCGGTGCGCGCCCAGCCGTGCAGCGCGATCTGCACCAGCAGCGCGCCGAGGACCGCGGGTGCGGGATAGCCGGCCCAGGTCGAGAGGATCCGGCCGATCCCGCGGCGGGGGCCGACGGTGACGGCGTGGCCGGACATGTCGGCGGAGACGACGAAGCCGGTGAAGCGCCGGCCCATGAGGATCCCGACGGCGGCGTGGCCGAGCTCGTGCACGATCGTCACGCCGGGGCGCAGCAGCCGCCACAGCGGCGGCACCACCACGGCGAGCGTCGCGACGGCCAGGGCGAGCAGGATCCAGGGCCCGTCGTCGGGGACGGGTCCGGGCGCGAGGCGCCCTCCGATTCCGTCGAGGATCTCGCCGATGTCCATCGGGCCATGGTGGCACCGCTGCCCCGGAGGCCGCTGGGAGCGTGGAAGACTGGCGTGACCCGTCGTCGAGGACCCCAGGATCAGGTGGCACCGCATGTCTCCCCGCGATCACCGCATCGACCCCGCGCTCGCGTCCTGGATCACCGCCCCCGGCGAGGACCCGCAGAACCCGCTGCTGCGGCTGTCCTTCGCGCTGGTCTCTCCGCCGGTCTCGGCCCGCCTGCTGGTGACGGGGCTCGGCACCTTCCGCGCCGCGCTCAACGGCGCCGAGGTGGACGATGCACGTCTGGACCCCGGCCTCACCGATCCCCGCGCGCGCCTCCAGGTGCGGGAGCTCGAGGTGGGCGCGCTGCTGCACCGAGGCGAGAACGTGCTGGGCATCGAGCTGGGACGCGGCTTCCATGCGATGACCACCCTGAACGAGTGGCGCTGGCACCTGGCGCCCTGGCGGGGTCCGGTGCGGGCCTGGGCGCATCTGCGGATGCATCAGGCCGACGGCTCTTCCCGGGCTGTCGCCACCGGCCAGGACTGGCGCACCCGCCCGGGCCCGGTGGCCTTCGACTCGATGTACGAGGGCGAGACCTTCGCCCCGGTCGAGGACCCGGAGGCCTGGCTGCTCCCCGGCTACGACGACTCGGACTGGGCGCCGGTGCTGGCGGCGTCCTCCCGGCGCGGCGCCCGACGGGGCGGACACGGCCGCGAGGTCCCTGAGCCGATGATGGTCCGACAGGTCCAGGAGCTGATCCGGGAGCAGGAGGAGATCACGCCCGCGGTCGTCTCCTCCTCCCCCACCCGCACCGTGCTGGACATGGGCCGGGTGATCGCCGGTTGGTGCCGTTTCTCGCTGCGCGAGGACATCCCGGCCGACGCCCCGCCGCTGCTGCTGGTCGCCCGTCACGCGGAGAAGCTGCGGGAGGACGGCCGGGTCGATGCGCGCAACGAGCACGTGCAGACCGGTCGCTTCCAGGAGGACCGCCTCCGGCTGGAGCCCGCCTTCGCCCGCTCCTTCGCACCGCGCCACTCCTACAAGGGGTTCCGCTACGTCGAGATCGAGACGGCGCCGGGGGAGCTCGCCCGGCTCGAGGTCACCGGCATCCTCGCCCATGCCGACCTGCGCCCGGCGAGCACGCTGACCAGCTCGGACGCGCACGTCGAGGCGATGGACAGCGCGATGCGCGCCTCGCTGCTGAACAACATGCACCACGTCCCCACCGACACCCCGAGCCAGGAGAAGAACGGCTGGACGGGGGACGCGCTGACGTCGCTCGCGGCGATGACGACAGGCTTCGACATGCGCCGGATGCTGCGCAAGTGGCTGGAGGACCAGGTGGACGGCCAGCGGGCCGACGGCTCCCTCGCGGTGATCTCCCCGAGCCCCGGCTGGGGCTACGAGGAGCTCTCCCCCGCCCCGGAATGGACGTGCCTGCTGCCGGTGCTGCTGGACGAGATGGTGTGCGAGTACGGGGAGACGGACCTCGTCACCCGACATGCTGCGGCCGCGGCCCGGTATCTCGCCCATGAGCTGGATCGACAGGACGAGGACGGACTGATCTCCTCGGTGCTCGGCGATGACCTCTCCCCCGGCAGCACGGGCCCCGCCCCGGAGGACAGACGCCTGTCGGGCACGCTCCTGGTGGCCCACGCCCTGCGCAGGCTCGCCCACGCCATCGAGGCGGCGAGCGCGGCCAGCGAGGTGCTCGACGCGGACCTCCCCGCCCCGGATGCGCTGCGCACCGACGCCTCCACCCTCGAGCAGGCGGTGAACTCCGTCTTCCTCGACGCGGCCCGCGGCCTCTACCGCGACCCGGGCACGGCCGCGGAGCCCGGCACGAGCACGTACCGCCAGACCTCGAACATCCTCCCCCTGGCCTTCGACATCGTCCCGCCCGAGCAGGTGGACGCCGTCGTGGCGCACCTGGTGGATGACCTCACCGCCCGCGGCGACCACCACGACTGCGGCCACCTCGGGGTCCGCTTCCTCCTGCCCGTGCTCTCCGCGCACGGCCACGGAGCGCTCGCGTGGCGGGTGCTCTCGAATCCGACAGCGCCCGGCTGGCGGGCCTGGCTCGAGGCCGGCAACTCGACCTTCGCGGAGATGTGGGAGCAGCCGCGCTCGCACTCCCACTACTTCATGGGCACGCCCGTGACCTGGCTCCACGAGCACGTGGCCGGGCTGCGCCGCGGCGCCGAGGGCTGGGAGGAGTTCGTCGTCGCCCCGGACCCGGACGTCCCCGTCGGCCGCATCGCGATGACCCGCGCGACGGACTCCGGCGAGATCGCCCTGGACCTCGACCGCGAGGCCCGCACCCTCGCCCTCACAGTTCCGGACGGCACCCGCGCGACGGTCGTGCTCCCGCAGGAGCCGGGCACGGCGGCGCCGCAGGAGCTCGGCCCCGGAGAGCACCTGCTCCGCTGGTGACCGCGCCGCGGACGCGGGCGCTGCGCGGCTCCCCCGGGAACGACGACGCCCGCCGCCCCGGCAGGTGCCGGGACGACGGGCGTCGAGGTGGTGCGGAAGCTCAGAGAGCGCGGATGTTCGTCGCCTGCAGGCCCTTGGGGCCCTGCTCGACGTCGAACTCCACGCGCTGGTTCTCCTCGAGGTCACGACGGCCGGTGCCGACGATCGCGGAGAAGTGCGCGAACACATCAGCGGAGCCGTCCTCGGGGGCGATGAAGCCGTAGCCCTTGTCGGAGTTGAACCAGTTGACGATGCCAGTAGCCATGGCGGTATTTCCTTCGTTGTCGTGAGTCACGGTCCGTGACCCGTAGATCCGTGACGGCGGCGCCGTCGCGGATGGGAGCATCCCGGGAGCACGGCGACCGGTGTGGTCGTCGTGGCGGGTTGCGGGGGCGGCCACGGGGGCCGCCTGAGCCGCGGCCGACGACGTGACGTCGCCGATGCGGCCGTTCTGGGGCCCGGAGGCCGTGGGTGCCCCTCCGGCGAGCGCGGCGACAGGGGCGTCGGCATCGGCTCGGAGCCGGGCGGGAGCGGAGCGCTCGGCGGGGACTGCGAGCGACCGGGGATGGTGCGGAGAGGAGTTCGTGGGCAGTGCGGAGGAGGTGATGGAGTCCCTGTCTCGTCGGTGATGCGCGACCGTCGTCGGTCGCCCCCGAGGGAGGCATCCTGCGCCGTGCACGCTAAGACTACGTCATCGGCGGGGCTGCGGGGGCCCGGGTGTGATCCAGGAGACCCCGCCATGGGCCCGGCCCCCCTCATGTCTCCCACCGCACCTGCTCGGCCCGCTTGTCCGGGCGCCATCCGCGCCACACGGGATGGCGCAGCCGGCCGTCGTCGGTGCGTTCGGCATGCTGCACCTCCCCCACCAGGTCGGCGCGGACCCATTCCGCATCGCGCCGGTCCGCGGAGGGGACGTCGTCGACCGGCGGGGTCTTCCGGGAGCGGGAGCGGAGCCAGCCCGCGATCTCCTCGAGATCGCGAGTGGAGAACCCGGTGCCCACGCGGCCGGCGTAGTGCAGATCCCCGCTCGGGTCGGGGACGGCGACCAGGAGGGAACCGATCGTCCCGGAACGCTCCCCCTTGCCGTGGCGCCACCCGATCACCACGACCTCCTGGTGACGGGCGTTCTTGAGCTTGATCCAGGTGCGGGTGCGCTTGCCCGGCCGGTAGACGCCGCTCTCCGTCTTCGCCATCACCCCTTCGAGCTGGAGCTCCTTCGACAGGGCGATCGCCTGGTCCACGTCGCCGTGATCGGCGTGCGGCAGCTGGACGTGGTCGGTGGCGTGCACCGCCTCGAACAGCCCCTCGCGCCGCTGCCGGTAGGGGGTGCGCAGCAGCGAGTCGCCTCCCTGCACGAGCAGGTCGAAGAGCATGACGTGGACCTCGACGTCCTTCCGGGCCCGCTCGACGTCGCGCTCCCGGGTGAGGCCGAGCCGCTGCTGGAGGCGGGAGAAGGAGGGCCGGTCACGGCCGTCGAGGGCCACGATCTCCCCGTCGAGCACGGTCTCCCCCGCCTCCCGCAGGGGCGGCGCCACGGCGTCGACGAGCTCGGCCAGCTCGGGGAACGTGACGGTGAGGTCCTTGCCGCCGCGGCTGGTCAGACGGACCCGGTCGCCCAGGACGGTCGCGATGACACGCACCCCGTCCCACTTCATCTCGAAGGCCCACTCGTCCTCCTCGCGGATGTCCTCCCGGCTCCCGAGGGTGGCGAGCATCGGCGCGATCGGCTCGCCCATCTCGACGTCCTCCGAGGTCCCCGTGGGGGCGGGGCCGGGTCCCTCTGCGCCGTCGGCCTCGGGCTGGTCCTTCATCAGGTGCAGCAGCCAGTTCGCCTCGGCCTTCTCCTGCGCCGCCTCGGAGCGGCGCGATCCGCCCATGCCGCCGGTGTGGAGGAGGGCGAAGCGTCGGGGCACGCCGCCGAGCCCGCCGTCGGGCCGTCCGTGGCAGACCACGATCACCTCGCGCCCCTCGCGCCACTTCTCGATCTCGATCGTGCCGGTGTCCCAGAGGGTGACGTCGCCGCCGCCGTACTCGTCCTTCGGGATGGTGCCCTCGAAGGTGCCGTATTCGAGCGGGTGGTCCTCGGTCTGCACGGCCAGGCGGTTGACGCCCGTCTCGAGCGGCGGCCCCTTGGGCACCGCCCAGGAGACCAGCACGCCCTCGTGCTGGAGGCGGAAGTCCCAGTGCAGGCGGCTGGCGTGGTGCTCCTGGACGACGAACATCGGCTCCGCGTCCTCGAGCGCCTCCTGCGCGGCGGCGCTGCCGACGTCGGGGGCGGGGACGGGCTCGGGCGTGCGCTCGGGGTCGCGCTTCGAGCGGTACACCTCGAGCCGGTCGCGGGCTCGCCCGGTCGACGCGGCGCCGCCCTCCTCGTCCTGCCCGAGGGGCGCGAGGGGGTCGATCCCGCCCTCGACCCGTTCGAGCACCTCGGCCATCTCGAGGTGTGCGAGCGCGGGGTCCTCGATCTCCTCCCACGTGCGCGGGGCGGCGACGGTGGGCCGCAGGCGTCCGCGCAGGGAGTACGGGCAGACGGTCGTCTTCTTGCCGTTGTTCTGCGACCAGTCCACGAGGACCTTGCCGGTGCGCTTCGAACGGGACTGGGTGCTGATCACCTCCTCGGGGTGGTCGGTCTCGAGAGCTCGGGCGAGCTCGTGCGCGACCTGGTCGACCTCCTCGGAGCTCGCGCTGCCGTCCAGCGGCGCGTAGAGGTGGATGCCCTTGGAGCCGGAGGTCACCGGGAAGCTCTCGAGACCCATGTCGGTGAGGATCTCGCGGCACCAGGCCGCCGCACGGGCGCACTGCGCCAGCCCGGCCCCCTCGCCGGGGTCGAGGTCCAGGACCATCCGGTCGGGGCGTGCGGGCTCGAGGTCCGCGTCGAAGCGCCACTGGGGGGTGTGGACCTCGAGCGCGGCGAGCTGGGCGAGCCAGACGAGGACGGCCGTCTCGTCCACGAGCGGGTAGGTGGAGACGCCGTCGCTGTGCTGGATGTCGGCGCGTGGGATCCAGTCGGGGGCGTGGTCCTCGAGGTCCTTGCGGAAGAACGCCTTGCCCGGCGACTCGGCGGTGCCCACCCCGTCCACCCAGCGCTTGCGCGTCGCCGGGCGACGCGTCGCCTGCGGGACCATCACCGGGGCGATGCGGTGGTAGTAGTCGATCACCTCGCCCTTGGTGGTGCCCGTGGCCGGGTAGAGGACCTTGTCGAGGTTCGACAGCCTCAGCCTGCGCCCTTCGATCTCCACCTGCTGCTCTCGAGTGGCCATGGCCCCCACTGTGCCCCGGATCACGGGATCCGTCACGCGCCGGGCCGCGGCGCCGACCGTTCGTTCCTGGCGGCGCGCCGCACCGCGTGGTGTCATGGGGCATGCGTGCGATATGGAGCGGTGAGATCACCTTCGGACTCGTGAACGTGCCGGTGAAGCTCTACGGGGCGACACGTTCGCACGACATCTCCTTCCACCAGGTGCACGACGGCGACCACGGGCGGATCCGCTACGAGCGGCGCTGCGAGGTGTGCGGGCGGGAGATCGACTTCGAGCACATCGACAAGGCCTACGAGGACGGCGACAAGACCGTCGTGCTCACGGATGAGGAGCTCGATGCCCTCCCGGCGGAGGAGAACGACGAGATCGACGTGGTGCAGTTCGTGCCCTCGGACCAGGTGGATCCGATCCTGCTGGGCACCTCGTACTTCCTCGAGCCCGTCGGCCGCTCCTCGAAGGCCTACGTGCTGCTGCGGAGGACCCTCGAGGAGACCGAGCGCACCGCGATCGTCACCTTCACGCTGCGGACGAAGACGCGCCTGGGCGTGCTCCGGGTGCACGAGGACCTGCTGGCCCTGCAGACCCTGCGCTGGCCGACCGATCTCAAGGACGTCGACTTCGGCCCCTCGAGGTCGAAGGTCTCCGCGAAGGAGATGGAGATGTCCGCCGCGCTGGTCGAGCAGTTCAGCGACGACTTCCATCCCGAGCAGTTCACCGACGAGTACCAGGCGGAGCTGCGCCGGATGCTCGAGGCGAAGCTGGAGGAAGGCGACACGGTCGACACCGACGCGACCTTCGGGAAACAGAGCTCCGGGGAGGACTCGGAGGAGGGCGGCAAGGTCATCAGCCTCATGGACGCCCTCGAGCGCAGCGTGCGCAGGCGCCGCGGCGGCGACACAGGGGCGGGCGACGACGGAGAGAAGTCGGGCGGCACCAAGAAGTCGGGCAGCAAGAAGTCGAGCAGCAAGAAATCCGGCAGCACCAAGAAGCCCGGCAGCAAGAAATCCGGCAGCACCAAGAAGCCCGGCGGCAAGAAATCCGGCAGCACCAAGAAGTCCGGTACCGCCAAGAGATCAGGCGCTTCGAAGAAGTCCGCGTGAGGCCGCGCTGTGACCGGGAGGAGCGCCACGCCTGCACTCGAGGGCTCCGCCTCGCGGACATCGTCCGCCGAGGAGCACGGCTGACTGACCGCGTGGGACGCGGTGGAACGGTTCAGTCGAGCACGGCACCATGGGGGACGATCAGTGTTCCTGCACCCCGAGGAGTTCCCATGACCGTCGTCGTCACCGCCGTCTTCCAACCCAAGCCCGGCAAGCAGAAGGAGCTCGCGGAGGCCATGCGCCGCGGCATCGAGGCCGTCCACACCGAGAAGGGCTGCGAGCTCTACGCGATCCACGACGCCGAGGACGGCACCGTGACGATGATCGAGAAGTGGACGACGGTCGAGGACCTCGACGTCCACGGCGAGAGTGACCAGGTGAAGATCCTCCGCGCGGACATCGCGGACCTCATCGAGGGCCCCGCGACCGTCACCCGCATGACCCCGATCCCCGCGGGGACGGAGTCGCAGGGCGCCCTCTGAGCACCTCCGAGCGCACGAGCCCCGGGGCGGAGCGGGACAGCACGCCCTGGGGCTCCATCGCGCGCAACGTCGCGCTCGTCGCAGCGTCGCTGGCGATGCTGTGGCTCGCGCTGAACGTGCGCCTGCCCTCGCTGGACGAGCTGCGCGCGGACATCGACGACTTCGGCGCCTGGGCACCACTGGCCTTCATCGCCCTCTACGCCCTGGTGGCGCTGACGCCGATCCCCGTGACGATCATGGCGGTCGCCGGCGGGATGCTGTTCGGCCTCGGTCCCGGCACGCTCCTGTCGATGATCGGGGTGACGGCCGGCTGCCTCGGTGCGTACTGGCTCGCCCGGGCGCTGGGCCGCGAGACGGTGATGCGGGCGCTCGGCTCGCACCGTGAGGTCGTCGAGGAGCGCCTCGAGGGCGGCGGGTTCTACGCGGTGTGCACGCTGCGGCTGATGCCCGGGATCCCCTACTGGCCGGTGAACTACGGCAGCGGCGCGCTCGGCATCACGAGCCGCGAGTTCCTGCTGGCCACAGCGCTCTCGGCGCTGCCCGGCCAGGTCTCCCTCATCGCGATCGGCGCCTTCCTCGCCGCCCCGGACGTGTTCCACGGCGCCGTCGTGGTGGCGTCCTGGGTCGTGGTGCTCGTCCTGACCGTCGTGTCGTACCGGCGCTGGCGGGCGACCCGTGCCGTCACGGTCGAGGACGACGAGTCGGCCGACGCGGTCTGATCCCCGCTCACCTCGCACGACCCAGGACCGGCGACCGCCGTCCGAGCCCGGTCCGGGTCTGGACTGCGGGGCACGCTGACGGAGCAGGCCCACGGTTCCTCGAGAGGGCACGGCCCCGACCGGCCGCAGCGAGCCGCCCGGCCCGCGCGTCAGGACCGATCCGGACGCCGCCACCGCGAAGATCACCGGCCTCGGGCCGTCCCACCCCCTGTACGCCGAGGTGCGCGAGCGGATCGCGTCCCCGGTATATTCGCGTCACACGGACTGAGCACCCCGCCCGAGCCGTCCCCGACTTCTCGCCCGCGGCCCGCGGCCGCGGGACCACCCGATCGAAAGGCATCCACCATGGCAGAGCGCACCGTCACGATCGCCAGCGCCTCCGGGCTCCACGCCCGCCCCGCCGGCATCTTCGCCCAGGCCGCTGCGCAGCAGCCGGCCACCGTCACCATCGAGAAGGCCGGCGGCAGCGCCGTGCAGGCCTCGAGCATGCTGATGCTCATGACCCTCGGCGCCGGTCACGGCGACGAGGTGACCCTCCGCGCCGAGGGCGAGGGAGCCGAGGAGTCGGTCAACGCCCTCGCGGACCTGCTCGAGAAGGACCTCGACGCCGAGGAGTGAGCGAGAGCCTCGCCCGATGCAGAAGGGCGCCCCACCGTCACGGTGGGGCGCCCTTCCCGCGTCCGGGCCGGTCAGCCTCTCACAGCCCCAGCTCGCCCAGGATCGGCAGGTTCGCGCGGACCAGGCTCACGGCGTCCTCGGAGGTGCGGGCCTCGAGCGCCTTCGCGGCGAGGTCCTTGGCCTGCTCGAGGGTGACGGTCGAGAGCACCTTCGCGACCGCCGGCAGGGAGCGCGGGGTCATCGACAGCGAGTTCACGCCGAGGCCGACGAGCACCACCGCGAGTCCGGGATCGCCTGCCGCCTCGCCGCACACGCCGACGGGCTTGTTCGCGCTCTCCCCGAACGCCTCGGGGTCGCCGCCGGCCGCGCGGGCGCCGTCGCAGGTGGCCTTCACCAGCGCGAGCACGGCGGGCTGCCAGGGCGAGTTCAGGTGCGCGAGGGAGCCGAGCTGGCGGTCGGCGGCCATCGTGTACTGGGTGAGGTCGTTGGTGCCGATCGAGGCGAAGTCGGACGCGGCGAGGTGGCGGTCGGCGATGATCGCGGCCGAGGGGGTCTCGACCATGATCCCGGCCGGCTCGAGGCCGCGCTCGCGGCACAGGCCCACGAAGTCCTCGGTCTCGTCGACGGTCGCGATCATCGGCGCCATCACCCAGGGCTTCGCCTCGGTGCTCCTCGCCGCGGCGGCGATCGCGTCGAGCTGATTGGTCAGCACCGAGCGCTTCTCCCAGGAGGTCCGATACGCGCGCACGCCGAGGGCGGGGTTGGGCTCGTCGGCGTCGGTGAGGAAGGGCAGCGGCTTGTCGGCGCCCGCGTCGATCGTGCGCACCACGACCTTCTTGCCCGGGAAGTGCGCGAACGTCTCCGCGTAGGCGGCGGTCTGCTCCTCCACGCCGGGCTCGTCCTCGCGGTCCAGGAACAGGAACTCGGTGCGGAACAAGCCCACGCCGTCGGCGTGGGCGGCGGCCGCCTTCTCGGCGTCCTTGGCGCCGCCGATGTTGGCCAGCAGCTGCACGCGGGTCCCGTCGGCGAGGACCCCTCCCCCGCCCTCGTAGGTCAGGGGGTTGCGCTGCAGCTCGGCCCACGCCTGGGAGAGGCGCTGGTGCTCCTCGGTGACCTCGTCGGTGATGGTGCCGAAGCCGGCGTCGATGAACACCTCGGTGCCGTCGGAGAACTCGTGGATCCCCTTCGCGGCGACGATCGCGGGCAGGCCCAGCTGGCGGGCGAGGATCGCGGTGTGCGACTGGGGCCCGCCGTCGGAGGTGACCAGGGCGAGCACCCGAGCGGGGTCGAGGGTGGCGGTGTCTGCGGGGGCGAGGTCGATGGCGGTGAGCACGAACGGCTCGTCGACCTCGGGGATGCCGGGGGCCTGTTCGCCGCGCAGCTCGGCGACGATGCGGGCGCGCACGTCGCGCACGTCGGTGGCGCGCTCGGCCATGTACCCGCCGAGGTTCTCGAGCATGGAGGCGACCTGGTCGCCGGCCTCCCACACGGCGCGCTCGGCCGTCTTCCCGCCGGAGAGGACGAGTCCCTGGGCGGTCTGCATGAGGGAGGGGTCGGCGGCCATCTGCGCGGTCGCCTCGAGGATCTTCTTCCCATCGCCGTTCGCGCGCTCGGCGAGGCGGGCGAGAGTGGCCTGCACGGCGGCGGCCGCGGCGGGGATCCGCTCGGACTCGGCCTGCGCATCGGCGCCCTCGGGCAGGGTCGCGTCGGCCGCGGGCTCGGCGACCGGCGGGGCCATCGTGCGGATGGTGCCGATCACCCGTCCGGGGCTCACTGCCACACCTGTGTACTGCACCATCGTCGTCATCTCCTCGATCCGGCCGGATGCTCCTGGTTGGCGCACATGCTACGCGGCGGAGGGAGGGCAGGCTCAGTCCGGGGAGCCGGGCGACTGCGGGGAGTCCGCGGAGGTCGACGGCCTCGGCGGATGACCGCGCATGACGCGGGCCCTCGACGTGCGGGGTAAGAGGGAGCAGACTGCGAGCGTCCCGTCCGAGACCTGCAGGAGGCTCCCATGACCGCATCCGCCCCCGAGGACTTCCTCGCCTTCCGCGTCCGTCGCGACCGCGGCCTCGCGGCGCCGCACGGGATCCTCTCCCAGGTGGGACTGCACTGGATCGACCCGGCCGACGGGGCGCGCGAGATCGAGGGCGTGCCCGGCACCTGGCGGCGCGAGGGCGACGTGCTCGAGGCGGAGTGGGAGGGCGAGGCGCTCGAGCTGCTGGCGGACGCCCCCGAGGCGCTCGTCGAGCACCATGGCGAGCACACTCGTGTCACCGTCGGCGCGGCCGCCGACGTGCGCCTGGCCTGCTTCGGCGAGGACGTGCAGATCGACGTGATCCGCCGCGGCGACCGGATCGGGCTGCGCCTGCTGGACCCGTCGGCCCCGCGACGCACCGCCTTCGAGGGCGTGCCGACCTTCGACCACGACCCGGACGCGGTGCTGACCGGCACCTTCGTCCCGCGTCCGGCGGAGGTCACGGTCGGCTCGGTCCTGCCCTGGCTCACCTCGGAGGTCCCCTCCCCCGGCATCGCACGCTTCACGGTCGGCGGGCGGAACGTGGACCTCGTGGTGACCGGCCGCTCGACCCTCGTGTTCACCGACGAGACCTCCGGCACGGAGAGCGCGGACTGGCGTCAGGTGGAGGCGCGGATCGACGGGGACCGCATCGAGGTGGACCTGAACCGGGCGCTGAACTTCCCCTCGGCCTTCAGCACCTCGGCGACCTGCCCCCGCCCGCCGGAGGGCAACCACCTGCCGGTCCCGGTCCGTGCCGGCGAGCGCCGCGTGGAGCCGACGAACCGCTGAGCGCGCAGGTCAGCGGAGGGTGCCGAGACCAGGCCGATGAAGAGCACGAGGGACAGGCACAGCAGAAACCCGAGCACCCCGGCGACGGACTCCGTACTCAGCAGCATGGCGCCGCTGCCCAGCATGAGGAGCGAGACGGGCACGAAGACCACGCCGAGCGCGGCCCGGACCCACCAGACCCGCATCGCGCGATACCTGACCTCGGCCACGTTCCCCCTCACCACGACGTCGCCCGCCCCCGCGGGACTCTTCCCCTGCGACGGACACTAGAAGCGCAGGTCAGCGGAGGGTGCGGGATTCGAACCCGCGGTACAGGGTCACTGCACAATGGTTTTCAAGACCATCTCATTCGGCCGCTCTGACAACCCTCCCGGTGCCCGGAGGCACCCGCGGAAGTCTACCGTCCGGCCGGACCGCGCCCCGACCGCTCAGCGCGTCTGGGTGCGGCGCACCAGCAGCAGCCAGACGCCGGCGGAGGCCGCGCCGATCACGGTGATCACGGCCACGGCGCGACGTCGAGGGCGGGATCGGTGTCGAGGTCCGGGTCGAGGTCAGGATCGGGGTCGGGGGCATACGCTGGTGCCGACCGTGATGCCCGACCGTGAGGAGCCTCGAATGCGCGCGATCCTGATCGACTCCGAGGGCGCGGCACCGCGCCTCCTGGAGGACGCCGACGAGTCCCTGCTGACCGGCGAGGTGGCGCTCGACGTGGAGTTCTCCTCGCTGAACTACAAGGACGCGATGGCCCTGGCCGGCAACGGCATCGCCCGCGCCCACCCGCTCATCCCGGGCATCGACCTGGTCGGCACGGTGACGGAGTCCGCCGATGCCCGCTTCTCCCCCGGCGACGCCGTCGTCCTGAACGGCGACGGGATCGGCGAGTCCCGCCACGGCGGCTTCGCGACCCGCGCCCGCGTGCGGCCCGACGCGCTCGTCCATCTGCCCGACGCCCTCACCCCGCAGCGCGCCGCCGCGCTCGGCACCGCCGGCTTCACCGCGATGCTCGCCGTGCTGCGACTCGAGGACGCAGGCCTCGCCCCGGCCGACGGGGACGTGCTGGTCACCGGCGCCTCCGGCGGCGCCGGCTCGGTCGCGATCGCGCTGCTCGCCGGTCGCGGCCACCGCGTGATCGCCTCGACGGGCCGCGGTGAGGAGCACGGCGAGTACCTCCGCTCCCTCGGCGCCGCCGAGGTCGTGGACCGCCGCGAGCTGTCGGAGGAGGCGGGCCGTCCCCTGCAGTCGCAGCGCTTCGCCGCCGCGGTCGACGGGGTCGGTTCGACGACCCTCGCGAACGTCCTCGCGCAGACCGCATGGGGAGGCACGGTCGCCGCCTTCGGCCTCGCGCAGGGACCGGACCTGCCCACGACGGTGCTGCCGTTCATCCTGCGCGGCGTCACCCTCGCCGGCATCAACTCCGTCGAGTGCCCGCTGCCGCTGCGCGAGCGGGCCTGGGCGGCGCTGGCGAGCGAGCTCGACCTGGCCCTGCTGGACTCGATGACGACCACCATCGGCCTCGCCGACGCGATCCCCGCCGCGCAGCGGGTGTTGGCCGGCCAGGTCCGCGGCCGCACCGTCGTCGAGGTGAGACGATGACGGCGAGCCCGACGACCGAGAAGAGGACCATGCGCGCGATCACCATCGTCGGCGAGGGCGAGCTCGAGCTCGCCGAGCTGCCCGAACCCACTCCCGGCCCCGGCGAGGTGCTGGTCGACGTCGTCGCCGCGGGTGTGAACCGCGCCGATGTGGCGCAGGCCGCGGGCCAGTACCCGCCCCCGCCCGGCGCCTCCGAGCTGCCGGGCCTCGAGGTCTCCGGCCGACGCCGCGACACCGGCGAGGAGGTCGTCGCCCTGCTCGCCGGCGGCGGCTACGCCGAGGTCGTCGCGGTCCCCGAGGCGCAGCTGCTGCCAGCCCCGGAGGGCATGGGTCTGATCGATGCGGCCGGGATGGTCGAGGCCGCCGCGACGGTCGTGTCGAACCTGGTGCTCGAGGCGGGGATGCGCGAGGGCGAGACGGTCCTGGTCCACGGCGGCACGGGCGGCATCGGCACGGTCGCCATCCAGCTCGCGAAGGGCATGGACGCCCGTGTGCTCACCACCGTCGGCAGCGACGACGCCCTGCCGATCGTCGCCCAGCTCGGCGCCGACCAGGCGTGGAACCGCCGGATCATCGACCTGCCCGCCGCGGTGCGCGAGGCGGGCGGCGCGGACGTGATCCTCGACGTCGTCGGCGGCTCGGCGCTGGCCGACAACGTCGCGATGCTCAACGAGGGCGGCCGCCTGGTGATCATCGGGACGCTCGGCGGTGCGAGCGGCGAGCTGCCGATCGGGCAGCTGATGGCCAAGCGCGCCCGCGTGATCGGCTCGACGCTGCGGTCACGCCCGGTGGAGAACAAGGCCGCGATTCTCGAGGCGACCCGCTACCTGGTCTGGCCGCTGCTGGCCTCCGGGGAGCTGCAGATCCCGATCCACGAGCGGCTCCCGCTGGCCGAGGCCGCTCGCGCCCACGAGATCCTCCGCACCGGCGGTCACCTGGGCAAGGTAATCCTGGAGGTCGAGGAGTCAGCCGACGGGCACCGTCGGGGGCGCCGCCGTCGGAGCGCATGAGCGATCAGCTCCTCATCCGGCTCCTGATCGCGGCCGCTCCGTCCTGATCGCTCGGCAGCTCACCTCCGAGGTCTGGATCCGCACGCGTCGTCAGTGCTGAAAGCGCTCCAGCACCAGCACGGTCCCGTCCTCGTGGATCGTGCCGGTGACGACGTCGGCGACGTCCTTCACGCCCTGCGGCGCCTGTCCCATCGCGACCCCGACCTCGGCCCAGGTGAGCATCTCGGTGTCGTTGAAGCCGTCGCCGACGGCGACGGTCGCCCGCCGTTCGATGCCGAGCCGGTCGCGGATCACCTCGAGGGCGCTGGCCTTGGAGATGCCGGGCGCGGCCATGTCCAGCCAGGCGGTCCACCCGATCGAGTACTCGACGCCGTGCACCCCGGACTCGGCGATGACCTTCGAGAACTCCTGCGGGGAGAGGTCGGGGACGTGGACGACCACGCGCACCGCCTCCAGCTCCATGAGGTCGTCGAGCGCGGTCTCGGTCGCCTCGACGCCGAAGCTCGCGTCCTGGAAGCCGGTGGTCGAGTGGAAGCCGCCGTCGGCCGTCTCGACCGCGTAGTGCGCGTCGGGGGCGACCTCGCGCAGCGTGCGCAGCGCGTGCCCGGGCTGGAAGGAGCGGGTGTCGACGATGCGGTGCCCGCCCTCGGCCTCCGGGTCCATCTCGACGGTCACCGCACCGTTGGAGCACACGGCGTAGCCGCGCGTGATCCCGGCGGCCTCGACGATCGGCAGGGTCGCGCCGAGGGAGCGGCCGGTGGCGATGACGACGGTGTGCGTGCTTGCGGCGCCGCGCAGCGCGTCCCGCATCTCCGGGGTCATCCGCCCGTCGTGGTCGACGAGGGTGCCGTCGACGTCGAGGCCGATCAGCAGCGCCTTCCCGTCGAGCCGGTCGAGGTGCTCGGCCAGACGCTCCCGCGCGGCGGTGCGGTCGGTGGTCGTGAGGGAGGCGCCCATGCGCGGCAGTGTGCCATCGGCCGCCGACGAACGGGTGAACCGTCGGTGACGAAGAGCCTCGCGCAGTCGCTTCAGGGGTCGGGGGAAGGGCATCTCAGGCAGCGCCGCCCACGACCTCGAAGACCTCGCGCCCGCCGAGATACGGCCGCAGACCCTCCGGCACGACGACGGAGCCGTCGGCCTGCTGGTGGTTCTCGAGGATCGCGGCGATGAAGCGGGTGGTGCCGAGGGTGCCGTTGAGGGTGGCGACGGGGCGCAGTCCGTCCTCGGTGCGCTCGCGGATGTTCAGCCGTCGCGCCTGGAACTGGGTGGTGTTCGAGGTGGAGGTCAGCTCGCGGTAGGTGTTCTGGCTGGGCATCCAGGCCTCGCAGTCGTACTTGCGGGCGGCGGAGGTGCCGAGGTCGCCGGCGGCGGTGTCGATGATGCGGTAGGGCACGTCGATCCGCGCCATCATCTCCCGCTCCCAGTCCAGCAGCCGCTCATGCTCCTCGCAGGAGTCCTCGATGCGGCAGTAGGAGAACATCTCGACCTTGTGGAACTGGTGCACGCGGATGATGCCGCGGGTGTCCTTGCCGTAGCTGCCGGCCTCGCGGCGATAGCAGGCGCTCCAGCCGGCGTAGCGGATCGGGCCGCCGGAGAGGTCGAGGATCTCGTCCTTGTGGTAGCTCGCCAGCGCCACCTCGGAGGTGCCGACGAGGTAGAGGTCGTCGCCCTTGTCGAGGTGGTAGACCTCGTCGGCGTGCTCGCCGAGGAAGCCGGTGCCCTCCATCGACTCCGGCAGCACCAGGGTGGGGGTGATCATCGGGGTGAACCCGGCCTTGGTGGCCTGGTCGATCGCGGAGTTCAGGATCGCGAGCTCGAGCTGCGCGCCGACGCCGCGCAGGAAGTAGAAGCGGGCGCCGGAGACTTTCGCGCCGCGGGCCATGTCGATCGCCTTCAGGCCCTCGGCGATCTCGAGGTGGTCCTTGATCTCGACGTCGAAGCTCGGGATCTCGCCGACGGTCTCGCGGACGACGAAGTCCTCCTCGAGGCCCTCGGGGGCGCCCTCGGCGAGGTTCGGGATCTCGCGCAGAGCCGCATCGCGGACGGCGAGCGCCTCGCCGGACTCGGCCTCGAGCCGCTTCACGTCGGCGGCGAGCTGCTTGACCTCGGCCAGCAGCGCCTGCTTCTCCTCGCCCGTGGCCTGCGAGACCTTCTTGCCGAAGGCCTTCTGCTCGGCGCGCGCCGACTCGAAGGCGGAGGTGGCCTCGCGCCAGCGGGAGTCGGCCTCGAGCACCGCATCGACGGTGGAGGCGTCGCGCCTCCGGGCCCGCTGGGCCGCTCGGACGACGTCGGGATTGTCTCGCAGGAGCCGCAGATCGATCATTGCTCCAGGGTACCTGCGTGCGCGGGCCTATCGCGGCGGGGCCGCGCCGCTACTGTGGGCACATGGATCTGACCCTGCTTCTGCTGAGCATCGCCTCGGTGGTCACCACGATCATCGCCGTCGTCCTGCTGGTCGTGGTGCTGCGACGCCTCGGCCGGCACCGCCGCGAGCTCTCCGGCCTCCAGGCCGCGGCGGCCTCGCGGACCAGCGCGCCCGAGGAGCCGTCCGACGACGACGAGGACGCGCACACCCCGGGGCGCCTGCGCCGCATCGCCGTGGTGCTGAACCCCTCGAAGTTCGAGGGCACCGACGAGTTCCGCCGACGGATCTCCGAGGTCGTCGAGCGGGTCGAGAGCGCGGAGGTCGAGTTCTACGAGACCACGATCGACGACCCCGGTCGCGGACAGACCGAGCAGGCGGTCGCCGACGGCGCGGACCTGGTCATGGCCGCGGGCGGAGACGGGACCGTGCGGATGGTCGCCTCCGTCCTCGCCGGCACCGAGACGCGCATGGGCATCATCCCCTCCGGCACCGGCAACCTCCTGGCCCGCAACGTCGACATCCCGCTGGAGGACCCGGCCGCGGCGATGGTCGCGGCGCTGACCGGCAAGGACCACCAGGTCGACGTCGGCTGGCTGCGCTATGGAGACTCCCCCGCGACCGCGCAGTCCGCGCCGAAGCAGATCTTCCTGGTCATCGCGGGCTTCGGCGCCGACGCCGAGATGATCGGCTACACCGACCCGCGGATGAAGAAGCGCATCGGCTGGGTCGCCTACGTCTTCGGCGGGGTCCGCACGATCCTCGGCCGCTCGGTCGACGTCGTCGTCGAGCTGCCCGACCGCACCCGCCACGCCCACAAGGCCCGCACCGTGCTGCTGGGCAACGTCGGCAAGCTCCCCGGCGGCTTCGTGCTGATGCCGGACGCGACGATCGACAACGGCCGCCTCGAGGTGGTCGTCGCCGGCTGGCGCGGCGCGGCGGGCTTCAGCCAGGTCGCCACCCAGGTGATCAACCCGAAGCTCGTGCCGAAGGTGGGACCGAAGCTCTCCACGATGGAGCGCTATCTGACCACCGGCATCCGGGTGACCACGGCGAAGGCGCAGCCCGTCCAGCTCGACGGGGACACCGACATCGAGGCGACGCACCTGATCGCGGCCGTCGATCCCGGCGTGCTGCGGCTGCGGGTCCCGGAGAGCACGGACCCCTCGAAGTCCTGAGCTCAGGCGTCGGGGTCCTCGAGATGCGTGCCCCACTCGTCGTCCCAGAGGATCCGCGTGCGCGGACCCCACCAGGTCCCTGCCCCGTACGCCAGGTTCTCGAAGGGCAGCGGCACGCCTCGCACGGCGACGCCGTCCCGGTGGAAGACGTAGAGGATCTCCTGCGTGGTGTAGTGCTCGCCGGGCTCGACGATCACCCCGGACTCCTCGTTGATCCTCTCCCCCGGCGTGCCGATCGTGTAGACGGTGAAGCGGTCCCAGGCGAACTCGCCGCCGATGGCCGCGGCGACGTCACGCGGCTCGCGATCCTCGTCGACCGCCATGACGGCATCGACGAGTCCGGAGCTCACGGCCACTTCGATCTCCCGTCCTCGACGCCCGGGCAGGAGCCCGCAGCCGCCGAGGACCAGGCCGACCCCTGAGAAGACGGCGAAGGCCGCGAGATCACGTCGCGAACTGCGGCGATGCAGCACTGCCACCGTTCCGCTCACTCCCGCAGCTTGCCGCTGCGGGCGAGCTCCGGGTCGGTGCAGGAGGAGAGGTCGAAGCAGCACGGGCGGCGCGATCCGTTGCGAAGCTTGTCGATGGAGACGTCGACCCTCTTCGCGCGGGTGCTCTCGCTGCGGGTCGAGCCGACCCAGCGCACCCACTCCCATCGCGCCATCGGGGTGAGCGACGGCCAGGTCTCCGCGAGATCGCCTGCGTCCTCGAGCGCGGCGGCGAGGTCGGCGGGGACCTCCGGCTCGGGCCAGTCCTTCGTGCTGGTGAGCGTGAACTCGACGGTGCTGCCCTCGCTCGCGCCGAGAGCGCCGACGAGCTCCGCGTCGAGGTCGAGCCAGTGCCCCTTGCGCCCGTCGGGCTCGACGACGGTGTCACGCTCGTGACCGCCGAGCACGGCATGCACGGCGACCTGCCCGCGGGAAGGCAGCTGCGCGCTCGCCTCCTGCGGCAGCGGCAGGATCAGCCGCTCGTCGATCGCCCGCACCCGGCCGGTGCCGGTGACGGTGACGGGGGTCCTCGGGGCCATCTCAGATCTCCGTGGTCGGGTCGGCGGGGGTGATCATGCCGCTCAGGCGCTCGAGCCAGTCGTGCGCCTCGTCGTAGGCGTGGTCGGCGAAGTCCTCGCGCACCTCGGGCTGCTCGCCGTCGACGCGCGGGTAGGAGCCGAGGTAGTGGACCACCGGGCAGAGCCGGTGCAGGGAGCGCAGCGCCGCGGAGACCCGCCGGTCCTCGATGTGCCCCTCGAGGTCGAGGGAGAAGGAGTACCGGCCCAGGAAGTCGCCGACGGGCCGGGACTCGATCCGGGACATGTTCACGCCGTTGGAGCCGAGGATCTCGAGCGCCTCGAGCAGGGCGCCGGAGCGGTTGTGCGGCAGCTGGATCACGACGGTCGTCTTGTCCGAGCCGGTGCGGGCGGGGATCCGGCCCTCGCGGGTGACGAGCACGAAGCGGGTGATCGCGCCGGCATGGTCCTCGATCCCCTCGGCGAGGACGGTGAGGCCGAAGTGCTCCGCCGCCAGCGGCGAGCAGACCGCGGCGCGGCCCCAGGCCTCGTCCTCGCTCATGCTCGCGAGGTCGCGGGCCGCGGCGGCGGTCGAGGAGGCGGCGGCGATGTTCGCGCCGGGCACGTTGCTGCGCAGCCAGCCCTGCACCTGCGCCTGGGCGTGCGGGTGGGAGGAGACGGTGGTCAGCTGCTCGAGCGCGGTCTGCTCGCGGGCGGCGAGCACGAAGGTGATCTGCACGGTCTGCTCGGCGACGATCGTGATGGAGTCGGTCGCGGCGAGCACGTCGAGGGTCCCGGAGACGCCGCCCTCGACGGAGTTCTCGATCGGAGCCATGAGCGCGTCGATGTCCCCGGCGATCAGGTCGGTGGTGGCGGTGGCGACCGAGGCGAAGGGCACCAGCTCGGGCTCGGAGGCCCGGAACTCCTCGGGGATCTCGGTGAGCGCCTGGAGGAGTGCCTGGTGGGTGAAGGTCGTCTCGGGACCGAGGAATCCGTACCGCATGGAGGAAGGGTACTCGGGTGCCGATGCCCGGCGCGGAGCCCGATCATGGTGGCCGAGCTGGGCAGAGACGGGCAGGGCGTCCCCCGTCTCAGAACGGCGGGTCCTGCTCCCAGCGCTGCCGGCTCTCGTCGTCGGGTTCGGGCGGTGGGTCGTGGAGCGGGTCCGCCGGTCCCCATTCCTGCATGATCCGGTCGATCTCGCCGTTCGCCTGCATCTGGTCGAGGTCCCGGTGCCAGCAGAACTCCTCCCACGACTCCATGAGCGCCTTCGCGTGGTGGGGCGCGGCGAGGTCACCACGTGGTGCGACGCGGGTGGTGATCAGGGCCGGGGAGCCGACCGTCCAGGTGGTGGCTCCGTCGGGCTCCCGCTCGGGATCGATGCGCCCGGCGGTCTTGAGATCGTGGTGCCTCCAGTCGAGGCGGTGGAGGTTGTGGAGGCTGGTCGGTCCGCCGCGGACGGGATCGGCGTGGTCGAACTCCTCGATGTGGTCGTTCTCGGCGTCGTCGGTGGTGGTGTGCGTGCAGCAGGGGGCGGCGCAGCGCGGGTGCAGGAGCCGCAGATGCTCCACCTGCTCGGCGGAGGGGCGGTAGCGCTCGGCGGGCAGCGGGAGGAATCCGCCGTCCGCGGGGTCGGCGAGGACGCGGTGCCAGACGGGTTCGGCGGCGGCGAGGTCGCGGGCCATCTGCGCGGGCAGCGGGTGGATCCCGTCGTACAGGGCCGGGGTGTCGCTGAGGCCCATCAGGGTGAGCACGGGGACGACGACGTTCACGCGGTGCCGCGGCGCGGGGACCTCGACCCCGCCGGTGTCGAGCTCGGTGCGCAGGAGGATCGCGTAGCGCAGCGCGGCCTGGCTCATGGCCTTCCCGTCACGGGCCACCTCCCCGTCGAGGTCGAAGGGGATCGGCTCGCCCTCCTCGAGGGCGCGGCGCTGCCGGGTCTGGACGGTCTTCGCGGAGCGGTCCAGGCGCCGGGCGAGATCGAGGATCTCGGGGATCGGGCCGGTGATGCGCAGGCAGGCGGCGCCGTCGTCGTGCAGGGAGTTCTCGAGGGACACGTCGCGCAGCGACTCGGGCCGCGGGGCGCTCATCTCGCGGTCGAACCAGGAGCGCAGCTGGCGCAGCTCGTCACGGAAGCGGTCCGCAGGCACAGAGGCCAGATCCCAGGAGGCGACGATCTCGTCGACCTGGGCGCGCTGGACGGCGGTGAGGTCGCGGACCGCCTTCAGCATGCGCGTGTGCCATTCGACGGGCATGTCCCCGGCGGTGAGTCGTGCGAAGGTCGCAGGCATCTCGGTGACGGCGATATGCGCGTCCGCGATCCGATAGGAGGCGATCGCGGTGGTGGTGCGGGTCGCGATCGCGACGGCGAGGCTGCGCTCCTCGCGGTCGTCGTCGAGGTCGGGGTCCTCGTGATCGATCCAGAAGGGGGCGAGGTCGGCGAGCCGGCGCGCGTGGCGCCGGGAGTCCTCCCGCTCCTCCTCGAGCAGGCGCGCGATGGTGCGAGCGTCGGCGCCGGGCTCGACGCCGCCGCGGCGCAGCAGGGAGTCCTCGGTGAGCCGAGCACGTGCCCGCACGCGGGCACGGGGAGGGGCCGTCGCGGTGAGCGGCACAGGGCCGCGTGAGGCGGGAGCGCGGGAGGCCGACGGTCCGGCCGACGAGCTGCGCGGGGACCGCGCAGAGGCGGGAGACGCCACGGAGCGGTGGTCCGTCGTGGTCATCGCCCCCACCTCCTCGTGGACTCGTCGTCGATGACGCTGTTGTGGGTGTTCCAGCTGGTGATCAGCCTACGGACCCACCCTGACATTCGAAGTGTGCGACCGCCACAGGCCGACGGGAGATGGGGAAGCGTGCGGGATGTGGAGGAGAGGTCGAAGCGCTGATCGAGGTCAGCTCTTTCGCAGATCCAGCACCCAGCGCTGCGCCCGACAGGTGCCGCCCGCGGGGTGCGGGACGAGCTCGCCCGTCGGCCGGGCGCCGAGAGTGCGGGCGACGCTCTGCGAGGCGGTGTTGTCCGGGGCGATCAGGAGCACGGCCTCGGACCTCGTCGTCCCGCGCCTTGCAGGCAGGTCCCGCGCCCGGTCGGCCAGTGCCTCTGCGACCGGCACCCCGAGGCCGCGCCCCCGGGCACCGGCGAGCAGCCAGTAGGTCAGCGCCACCTGGCCCGGTCCGAGCCCTGGCGCGAGCCGGTTCAGCCCTCCCCCGCCGAGCAGCCGACCGCTGCCCCCCTCGAGCGCGGCGAACTCGACCACCGGGCCGTCCTCGCGCCAGTGCGCGCAGCGGGCGAGGAACTCCTCGAGGCGCTCCCGGTCCCAGGGACGGCCGATGATCTCCCTGGCCAGCGCCTCGTCCTGACCGGTGAGGATCTCCTCGGCATGCGCCGGGCCCAGGCGCTCGAGGCGGGTCCTCACGCCGCGCGGCTCGACGACCGACTCCTGGACCGCCTCACTGCCCGCCCGCGCTCTCCCCCGCGAGCACCGCCCGCACGGTCGCGAGGATCTCGACGTCGCGAGCGCCGCGGGTGCGGGCCTCGGCGACGGGGCCGGCGAACAGGGTAAGCAGCGCCGCGTCGACGGGGCCGCCGTCTTCGCGCTCGGCGGTCTCGGCCTCCCGTTCGGCATTCGCGACAGCGCCGGGAGCGATCGTCGTGCCCGCGCCGCGGCGGGTGACGATGATCTGCGCCTCCTCGAGCATCTTGTAGGCGCGGGCGACGGTGCCGGCGGCGAGGCCGAGGTCCGCGGCATGCGCCCGGATGGCGGGGAGGCGGTCGCCGGGCCTGAGCTCGCCGCCGCGCACCTGTTCGACGATCTCGCGACGGACCTGCTCGTACGGGGGCTGGGGTGAGGGCATGAGGACACGATAGGCGGAGGGAGTGGAGGCCTCGTGCACGTCACGGCCGGTGTCGAGGAGCGCCCCGTAGCATCGGGGCGTGCCCGCCTCCCCTGCCCGCTCCGCCTCCCTGCCCGTCGCCCGCACCCTCCGGGTGATGCTGCTCGCGCTCCTCGCCGCGCTCGCGCTGCTGCCGGGCGCCTCCGCACGGGCCGACGGCGGCGCGGAGGCCGACGCACCCGTGCGCCTGGTGATCGCGACAGCGGGCCTGACCTGGGAGGACATCGACGCAGAGAGCACGCCGACGCTGCAGTGCCTGGCGGACCGCTCCGGCGTGGGCGCCATGAACACCACCTCCACCACCGTCGTCTCCACGAAGCGGCAGGGGCTCGAGACGCTGCACACCGGCTACCGGGGCCTGGCCGAGAAGGCGCCGCGCACCAGCGGCATCCCCACCCCGCCGACGGACCAGTGGGAGCTGCTGCCCGGCGTGGTGACCGAGACCGACGCCCCCGCCGCCGTCGCCGGCGCGCTCCAGGACGGGGACGTGGTCGAGCTGATCGCCCCGTCGGTACCCGACCACGACGACCCCTCGCGCGAGCAGGCGCTCACGGAGCTCGACGGCGCCGTCGCCGCGGCGCTCGAGGACCTCGGCGGCTGCGAGGCCGCGGACCTGCCGCGCACCCTGCTGGTCTCCGTCGCCGCGACCGACCCCGAGCATCCCGAGGAGGTCGAGCGCACCGGCGCGGTCGCCTCCCGCACCGTCGGCCTGCAGGTCGCGATGGACACCGCCCTGCCCGGCCAGGCCCTCACCTCCGGCGCCACCAAGCAGACCGGCGTCGTGATGATCACCGACGTGGTCGCGACCGTGCTCTCCTCCCACGACGCGAGCGCCGACGGGCTGATCCCCGGCCAGCCCTTCCGCGGCACCGACAGCGACGACGCGCAGCAGCTCGCCTGGGACCGCTCCGAGGCGGCCCGGCTGGTGGATGCCGCGACCGTCCCCGCGCTCGGGTCCTGGCTCGCGCTCGGCGTGATCGGCCTCGTGATCGTGCTGGTCCCGGCGCTCGCCCGACGCCGGCGCCTCGCCGCCGTCGGCCGGGCGCTCGCGTCGGTCGCGCCGCTCGCCCTGCCGGTGGGGCTGTGCGCCTCGCTGGTGCCGTGGTGGCGGTCGGACAGCCCGACGCTCGCCCTGGCGGGCGTGGTGTGGGGCGGGTGCGCGGTGCTCTCCGTGCTCGTGCTCGCCGGGCCCTGGCGCCGCAGCCGCTTCGGCCCCGTCGGCGTCTCCGCGGCGCTGGTCGCAGGGATCATCCTGGCCGAGTCCGCGTTCGGATCGCGACTGCAGCTCTCCTCCCCGCTCGGGGCGCAGCCGATCTCGGGCGGGCGCTTCTACGGCCTGTCCAACCACCTCTTCGGGATGGTGCTGGCCGCGGCGATGATGGCGCTGCTGTGCCTGTTCACGGCGGTGCGCACGCCCCGGGCGCGGGTGCTGTGGACCGTCGGCGTCGGGCTCGCGGTCGCCGCGGTGTGCGTCGCGCCGTCGATGGGTGCGGACTTCGGCTCTGGCCTCGCCACGGTCCCGGCCTTCGGCCTGCTCGCCCTGCTCGTCTCCGGGATCCGGCTGCGGGTCTGGCACGTGCTCGCCCTCGGCGTCGGCGGGGCGGCGGCGGTGCTGTCGGTGTCCTTCCTGGACTGGCTGCGCCCGCCCGAGGACCGCACCCACCTGGGGCGCTTCATCGACGAGCTGCTCAGCGGCGAGCTGCTCTCCGTGATCGTGCGCAAGCTCGCCCAGAACATCGCCATGGCCACCGGGTACTGGGCGCTCGGGCTGGTGCTCGTGCTCGCGGTGCTCGCCTCGATCGCGATCCTCATGCCGCGCCGGATCCGGTGGCGGCGGCTCGCCGCGCTCGATGCGGCCCATCCGGTCGCGCACCGGGTGCGGATCGCGCTCGTGGTCGGGGCGTGGGTGGGCTACGCCGTCAACGACACGGGGCCGGTGCTGATCGCCGCGATGCTCGGGATCTGGCTCGCCCTGCTGCCGCCGACGCTGCCGGATCCGCTCCCGGCCGACGGGACGACGGAGCAGCGCGTCTGATCAGCTGTTCTCGGCATCGACCGCGGCGTGCACGACCAGGGAGGTGTACTCCTCGGGCGTGAGCGGCGCGGTGAGCGGGGCGGGGAGCTCCGGCTTCCCCACCTGCAGGTGGGAGGCGATGATGACCGCGTGCGCCGGCTCGAAGCGGCCCTCGACGGGCGCGGCGTCCAGGCGCTCGGCGAGCTGCTCGAGATCGGTGCCGGCGAGATAGACGATGTCGTCGGGCGCGAAGTCGCCTTCGACCTTCAGGGCGCGCAGCAGCGCGTCGAGCTCGGCCGGATCCACATCGCCCAGCGCCCGGGTCTCGTCGTCGGAGAACTCGCCGTCGACGGGAAGGTCCGCGAGGGTGAGCCGTCGCTGCTCGGCGAGCTCGGCGTCCGGCTCGTCAGGCTCCGCGAGGCCGGCCCAGACCTTCGCCTCGTCGTGGTCGGGACGGCCGGTGGGGAGCGGGGTGGGGGTCCCGGCCGACGGGGCCGCCGACCCGGGCTCCGGCTCGGTCGACGCCGTCTCTTCCGCCGCCTCGCGCTCCGGAGTCTCTGCCGGGGCCGACGCCACGGGTTCCTCCCGCTCGAGCGCGGCGGCCGGCAGGCCTGCGGGCTTCTTCTCCCCCGCGCCCTGCTCCTCGTCGGCCCCCTCGATCTCCGGGCTCAGGTGGCGCGTGCGGGCGAGCGCGCGCAGCACGTCGCGCAGCTGGGCGGCGCGGTGCAGGCGGCCGCGCAGGTCGTTGCCGGTGGCGCGGTGGTGGAGGTCGGCGGGGATCTCCTTGACCCAGAAGCCGGCGGTCAGCGCGTCGATCGTCAGCGAGGTCTCCACGCCCCAGCCGGGGGCGAGGGGCTGGCAGGCGTCCCAGGTCTCGCGAGTGATGCAGCGGGTGCCGGACAGCGGCTGCGTCGCCTCCCAGCCGGTCGCACGGAGGATGCCGCGGCGGGCGGTGCGCACCACGACGCCCATCCCGCCGGCGCCCGACTGCGGCGGCAGCAGCGCGATCGCCATGTCGACGCCCTCGCCGAGGACCGCCTCGACCAGAGGCTGCGCGGCGGCGGCGCTCTCGCCCATGTCGGCGTCGAGGAAGAGCAGGGCGCGCGGGACGGCGTCGCGGTCGTCGATCACGGGCAGCGGGCCGGTGTGCCCGGGCGAGCGGGGCTCGGCGTGCAGCTCCTCGGAGAAGCCCTCCCCGCCGTCGGCCCGCTCGGCGCCCTCCTGGATCGCGACCATCTGCGCGCCGGTCGCCATCGCCGCGGCCTTGCCGCGGTTGGTCTTGTGCCGCACGACCAGGGCGCCGGCCCCCATCGCGACGGCGGAGGTGGCGTCGGACGAGCCGTCGTCGACGACGGCGACCAGGTCGACCCCCGGGATCCCCCGGGCCGACGCGATGGTCGCCTCGATCCGCTCCGCCTCGTTCTTGGCGGGGATCACGACGGCGACCCGCTCGGGGCGGTGCGCCGTCAGCGGCCCCGCGGCGCTCATCGCAGCGTCACCTGACGGGCGACGATGCCGCCCCGGGCGCGACGCTCCATCGCGGTGAGCGGCTCGGTGGAGGTCAGCGCCTCCTCGAAGCGGGCGCGGAACGCCTCCGCCTCCGCCTCCGCGGCCTCGACCCCGGCGCCCTTGGGCAGGTCCCAGACGGGGATCGACAGGCCCTCGGCGCGGAAGGAGCCGACGTACTTCGCGCCCTCGCAGAGCGCGGACTCGCGGCGGGCGTGCAGGCGGGTGACGGCGTCGATGACGCGGTCCTCGTCGGCGTCCAGCACCCAGCGCACGTGCTCCTTGGGCCCGGCGTCGACCCAGTAGGCGTGGGGCAGGCCCTCGACCGGTCGGGTGGGCATGATCGAGTCGTTCGCCTGGGTGATCGCCTGCTCGATCTCGCCGGTGCGCTCGGCGCTCGGGTCGAGCCAGAACTCGAAGGTGTCCTGGACCTGGATCGCGAAGTCGCCGGAGAGGTCCAGCACGTCCTGCAGGCGCGGGGAGTCGTCCTCGAGGGTGACGGAGGTGATCGGGTTGCCGGGCTCGAGCGCGACCGCCTGACGGATCGCCTGGCCGAGCCCGCGGGAGAGGTCGCCGCCGGGGAACGGGGCCTGCACGCCGACGGTGACGGTGCCGTCGGTGCGGCGCACGGCGGGCCAGGCCATCGGCAGGATCGTGGCGAGCTCGACGTCGACCGCACCGTACTCCTCGGTGGTCCTCGCCGACATGGTCGCCGCGGGGATCAGCTGGCGCATCGCGACCAGGTCCTGCTCGTTCGGGAGGCCCTCGAAGGGGCGACGGACCAGCTCGTTGCGCGAAGGGGAACTCATGGCGGGGAGTCTACCGATCGGGAACGTGCTCCATGACGATCTCGGCCGCGTCCTCGGGGTTCGGGCCGACGACGGCGAAGCCGCAGCGGGAGCAGAGGCGGCGGGCGGGGAGGTTGGTCTCGACCACCTCGAGGCGCAGTGTGCGTCCCGGGTGGTGCGCGGCGAGCCACTCGAGAGCCGTCGTGATCAGGTGTGCGCCGACGCCCCTCCCCCGCGCTTCGGGCGCGACCCACATCGAGTAGAGGTGCGCGGGGCCGTCCTCGACCACCACTCGCGCCAACCCGACCGGGGCGCCATCCACCTCGGCGATCAGGGCTGGGCCGGGCCGGGAGAAGTACCCGAGCCAGTATGCCTCCCCGTCCCGCGCCTCCCGCTCGAGGGTGGTGGCGAGGGTGCTGGCGAAGGCGTCGGGGTCCTCGCGCAGCGCTCTCAGGCGCAGCGCGCGCCAGGTCTCCCACTCCGAGGCGTCGATCTCCCGCACCTCGTTCACGGGTGCGTCCCCGCGTCCATCAGCTCGCGCGCGCACTCCTCGAGGTCGCGCGGCTCGACGCCGTCGAGCATGTGGAGGGCGAAGTCGGCGCTGAGCCGCTCGAAGAAGAGCGTGCCGCGCACCGAGTTGCCGTGCAGGTCCAGCTGCGGGGCATAGCTCGCGACCCCGAAGCGGGAGGGCAGGCCCGCGATGATCCCGCCGCCCACCCCGGACTTCGCCGGCAGGCCCACGTCGCTGACCCAGTCGCCGGCGTTGTCGTACATGCCGCAGGTGAGCATCACCGAGAGCACCTGGCGGGCGGCGACGCGGGAGAACACCTCCTGGCCGGTGAGCGGGTTCGTGCCGCCGGAGGCGAGGGTCGCGGCCATGACGGCGAGGTCGGTGACGGTCGTGAGCACCGAGCAGCCCTCGATGTAGCCGTCGACCACCTCGATCGCGTCCTCCGTCATCGAGCCGGCGGCGCGCAGCATGTGGGCCAGCGCGTAGTTGCGGTCGGCGCTCTTGAGCTCCTCGCGCCAGGTCACCTCGTGCGGGGCGAGCGGGCGGCCCGCCGCGGCGTCGAGCACCGCGCGCAGCCGCTGCGTGCGCTCCTCCCGGGTGGTGCCGAGCATGGCGTGGGTGCGGATCGCACCGATGTTGACCAGCGGGTTCTTCGGCTTCTTGGTGTACGGGTCGAGGCTGAGGGCGTTGAACTCCTCCCCCGTCGGCTCCTCGTCGACCACCGCGTCGACGTATTCCATGCCGTGCAGGTCGATCGCGGCGCCGTAGGCGAAGGCCTTGGAGATCGACTGCATCGGAAAGGCGTGGTCGGTGCCGGCGGCGGTGATCTCCCCGTCGATCGTGCAGACGGCGACGCCGAGGTGGTCCTCGCGCGCGCCGGAGAGGAAGGAGAGGGAGGGGATCTCGCCGTCGGTCTCGGCGCCGCCGATGATGCCGCGGTCCACCTGGGCCGCGTGCGGGTCGATGTCCGTGGTGGCCGTGGACAGTGCCGTGGTGAGCCGGTCGAGGTACGTGGTGAGTGCGCTGGTCACTCCTCGACGGTACCGCCCCCACCGCCCTGAAAGTTCTTGCAGGTTTCGCGGGCTCCCTTGAGCATGCGACCTGGCCCGCCTACGGTGTTTGACGCGTCGGCCGCACAGGAGCGGCAGATGCACTGCAAGTTCTTGCAGGCCGGGTGCTCCGCACCGCCTGCCTCTCCCGTCGGCCCCGGTCGACGCTGCTGCCCGGACAGAGGAGTCCCCGCATGTCGATCCAGCCCTCCGCCCGCCCGATGAGAACCCGTCTGCTCGCGATCGCCGGAGCACTGGCGATGGGCACGGCGACGATGCTGGGCACCGCCCCGCTCGTGCACGCCGTCGGCCCCGGGCAGCCGGTGCTCACGGGCTCCCTGCAGGACGAGCTGGGCTGCGGCGAGGACTGGGACCCGGCCTGCGAGGCCACCGCCCTTTCCCCCACCGACACGGCCGGGCAGTGGGAGTCGACCTTCGAGGTGCCTGCCGGGCAGTTCGAGGTCAAGGCCGCGCTCGGCGGCGGCTGGGACGAGGCCTACGGCCTGGACGGCGGGGAGGACAACATCCCGCTGGCCGTCGCCGCGCCCGCCGAGATCACCTTCCGCTTCGATGCGGAGACCTCGCGGCTGTCCGTCGCGTTGGCCGAGCAGGGCGGGGAGTACACCGAGGCGGACGACGAGCTCGCCGCGGCCCCCTACCGCCATCCCGGCGGCGGGCAGACCTTCTACTTCGTGCTCACCGACCGCTTCGAGAACGGCGATCCGAGCAATGACACCGGCGGCCTCGAGGGAGACCGCCTCGACCACGGCTTCGACGCCACCGACAAGGGCTTCTACCAGGGCGGGGACATTGCCGGGCTCCACTCGCAGCTCGACTACATCGAGGGCCTGGGGATGAGCGCCATCTGGCTGACCCCGTCCTTCACGAACAACCCCGTGCAGGGCGAGGGCGCCGACGCGAGCGCCGGCTACCACGGCTACTGGATCACCGACTTCACCACCATCGACCCGCATCTGGGCACCAACGAGGAGCTCAAGGCGCTGATCGAGGACGCGCACTCGCGCGGGATCAAGGTGTACTTCGACATCATCACCAACCACACCGCGGACCTCATCGACTACGAGGAGGGCGAGTACGGCTACGTCGACCAGGCCACCGCCCCCTACCTCGACCAGGACGGGAACCCGGTGGACGTCACGGCGCTCGCCCAGTCCCCGGACTTCCCCGCCTTCGATGCGGAGACCTCGTTCCCCTACACCCCGGTCCGCTCGGAGCAGAACCGAGTGATGGTCCCCGAGGCGCTCAACGACGTGACGATGTACCACAACCGCGGCAACTCGACGTGGGAAGGCGAGTCCGTCACCTTCGGCGACTTCGACGGCCTCGACGACCTGATGACCGAAGACCCGCGCGTGGCCGAGACGATGACGGACATCTACACCACCTGGATTGACTTCGGGATCGACGGATTCCGCATCGACACCGTCAAGCACGTCGACTTCGCCTTCTGGCAGACCTTCACCTCCGCCCTGGTCGACCACCAGGCCGCGACCCCGGCCGGGGACCAGTTCTTCACCTTCGGCGAGGTGTACGACGCCGACGCGACGCTGCTGTCCCCCTACGTGCGGGACACCGAGATGGACTCGGTGCTCGACTTCGCCTACCAGGCCTCCGCGACCAACTGGGCCAAGGGCTACACCGCGCAGGGCATGGCCGGGCTGTTCGCCGCCGACGACCACTACACGACCGCCGACTCCTCCGCCGCGGACCTGCCTACCTTCGTGGGCAATCACGACATGGGCCGCATCGGGAACCTGCTCAGCAGCTCCGACCGGCTCGACGAGCGCGCCGCTTTCGCGCACGAGACCATGCTGCTGACCCGCGGCCAGCCCGTCATCTACTACGGCGACGAGCAGGGCTTCGTGGGCGACGGCAACGACAAGGACGCCCGTCAGTCGATGTTCGCCAGCCAGGTGCCGTCCTACCTCGACGACACCCTGATCGACGGCACCCCGTACGGGAGCGGCGAGCACTTCTCGACCGAGGCGCAGCTGTACCCGCTGATCAGCGAGCTCGCGGCACTGCGCGGCGAGACGCCTGCGCTGTCCACGGGCGCGCAGATCGAGCTGTACGCCGAGGACGGCGCCGGCGTCTACGCCTTCTCCCGCGTGGACCGCGACGAGAAGATCGAGCACCTGGTGGCGCTGAACAACGCACCCGAGGAGCGCACCGTCACCCTCACCGCCCTCACCCCGGGCGCGACCTACGCGCCGCTGTACGGCGAAAGCGCCCCGGTGACCGCCGCGGCCGACGGGACCCTCGAGCTCACGATCCCCTCGCTCGGCGCGGCGGTCCTGGTGGCCGATCAGCCCGTCGCGCCGGCCGGTGACGCGCAGGCGATCACCCTGGATCTGGCCGACGGCGGGAAGGTCGAGGGACACGCCCCGATCTCCGCGACCGTGGCCCAGGACCGCTGGGCCGAGACCTCCTTCAGCTGGCGGGCGGCCGGTGAGACGGCGTGGACCCCGCTCGGCACCGCCGAGGACGACACCCCGCGCATCTTCCACGACGTGGCGGACCTGCCCGTCGGCACCCTGATCGAGTACCGCGCCGTCTCCACCGACGCGAGCGGCGAGCGCGTGGCGGACTCCGTCACCGCAGTGGTGGGCGCGGACCTCTCCGCGACCGGCTCCCAGGACGGGAACAGCGGCGGCGAGGTCGACGGGCAGACGGTGACCCTGCCCGGCTCGCACAATGCGGCGATGGGCTGCGCGGGCGACTGGCAGCCCGACTGCACCTCCGCCCAGCTGGACCTGGACGCCGACTCCGGCAAGTACACCGGCACCTTCGACGTGCCCGCCGGCGACTACGCCTTCAAGGTCGCCATCGGCGGCAGCTGGGACGAGAACTACGGCGCAGGCGGTGTGCCCGGCGGCGGCGACATCACCTACACCCACGACGGCGGGCCGCTCACCTTCTGGTACGACCCGGTCACGCACGTCGTGCAGAACAGCGCCCAGGGCCCCTTCCTCACCCTCCCCGGCTCGATGAACGCCGCGCTCGGCTGCCCCGAGGACTGGATGCCCGGGTGCATGCGCACCTGGATGCAGGACGCCGACGGCGACGGGATCTACACCTTCTCCACCGAGGACCTGCCCCGCGGGTCCTACGAGGTGAAGGTCGCCCATGGGGGATCGTGGGCGGAGAACTACGGCGTGGACGGCGTGCTCGACGGCGCCAACCACACCCTCTCCACCCAGGACGGAGAGATCGTGACCTTCAGCTACGACCCGGCCACCCATCAGCTGACCATCGAGGCCTCCGATTCGCTGACCGCAAGCTCCGGCAAGCAGCTGGCCCACTTCGTCGACGCGGACACGATCGCCTGGCCCGCGGACCTCGTGACCGATGCGGAGGCGACGCGCTGGGAGCTGTTCACCGCACCCGGCGGCGGGATCTCCGCCGACGGCGACGAGGTCACCGGCGGGCAGAGCCTCGGCGAGCTGACCCTGCGGGACGGCGGCCTCGCCGAGGACGAGCTCGTCGGCCGCGCGCACCTGTCCGGCCGCCTCGCCCTCGACCTGCCCGAGCTCGAGCGCGGAGTGCTCGAGAAGGCGCTGCGCGGCCAGCTGGTCGTCGCCCAGCACGGCCCGGACGGACTCGAGGTGCTCACCGGGCTGCAGATCCCCGGCGTGCTCGACGCGCTCTACGCCGACGCCGCCGCGGAGCAGCAGCTCGGCGCGAGTTGGGAGGACGGCGCGCCGAGCCTCGCGCTGTGGGCGCCGACCGCCCGCTCCGTCACCCTGCAGCTGCACGGCCCGGCGGACGAGGCGACCGCCCCGTCGGACCCCGTGCGGACGTACCCGATGCGGCGCGGCGCGGACGGCGCGTGGACGTTCGAGGGCAGGAAGCACTGGACCGGCCAGGCCTATACGTTCGCGGTCGAGGTGTACGTGCCCGCCCTCGACCAGGTCGTCACCAACGTCGTCACCGACCCGTACTCCGTGGGCCTGACCGTGAACTCGACACACTCGGTGCTCGTGGACCTGGACGACCCGCGCTGGGCGCCGGAGGTGTGGACCGACACGCCCGCGCCCGAGGTCGCGCAGTTCGCCGACCAGACCATCTACGAGATGCACCTGCGGGACTTCTCCGCCGGCGACGAGGCGCTGCCCGAGGGGATCCGCGGCTCCTACGCCGCCGTCGGCCACCCGGACTCCGCGGGCTCCGCGCGCCTGGCCGAGCTCGCCGAGGCGGGCATGACCACCGTGCACCTGCTGCCCACCTTCGACATCGCCACCATCGAGGAGGACCGCGCCGCGCAGCTGCGCCCGGACATCCCCGCCGACGCCGGCCCCGCCTCCCCCGCGCAGCAGGAGGCCGTCGCGGCCGTCGCGGGCGAGGACGCCTACAACTGGGGCTACGACCCGCTGCACTACATGGCGCCCGAGGGCTCGTACGCGACCGAGGGCCACCAGGTCGGCGGCGAGCGCACCCGCGAGTTCCGTGCCATGGTGGGCGAGCTGCACGGCATGGGCCTGCAGGTCGTGCTCGACCAGGTGTACAACCACACCGCCGCGCACGGGCAGTCCGAGCGCTCGGTGCTCGACCGCATCGTCCCCGGCTACTACCAGCGCCTGGACCTCGCAGGCGGCGTCGAGAACTCCACCTGCTGCTCGAACATCGCCACCGAGCACGCGATGGCGCAGAAGCTGATGGTCGACTCGACCGTGGCCTGGGCGCGGGACTACGGCGTCGACGGCTTCCGCTTCGACCTCATGGGCCATCACAGCCGCGAGAACATGCTCGCCGTGCGCGAGGCGCTGGACGAGCTGACCCTCGAGTCCGACGGCGTGGACGGCAAGGGCATCTACCTCTACGGCGAGGGCTGGGACTTCGGCGAGGTCGCCGGCAACGCCCGCTTCACCCAGGCCACGCAGGGGCAGCTGGGCGGCACCTCGATCGGCACCTTCAACGACCGGCTGCGCGACGCCGTCCACGGCGGCAGCCCCTTCGACACCGACAAGCGCACCTCCCAGGGCTTCGGCAACGGGCTCGCCACCATGCCCAACGGCCACGCCGAGGTGGGCGAGGCCGAGCAGCTGACCGACCTGCGCCACCGCACCGACCTGATCCGGCTCGGGATGGCGGGCAACCTCGCCGACTACGAGCTGCTCGGCTCCACCGGCGAGGTGGTGCGCGGCGATCAGCTGGACTACAACGGCGCCCCGGCCGGGTATGCGACGGCGCCCGAGGAGACCGTGAACTATGTCGACGCGCACGACAACGAGGCGCTGTACGACATGAACGTGTGGAAGCTGCCGCAGGACGCACCCATGGACGTGCGCGTGCGGATGAACACGCTCTCGCTCGCGACCGTGGCGCTGGGGCAGTCGCCCTCCTTCTGGGCCGGCGGCACCGACCTGATGCGCTCGAAGTCCCTGGACCGCGACAGCTACGACTCCGGCGACCACTTCAACGCCATCGACTGGACCGAGCAGGACAGCGGGTACGCGAACGGCCTGCCGCCCGAGGGCAAGAACGGCGAGGCGTGGGACCTGATGGTGCCGATGCTCGAGGACCCGGCGAAGAACCCCGCCCCCGAGGACATCGCGTCCAGCAGCGAGGTCACCCTGGACCTGCTGCGCCTGCGCTCCTCCACGCCGCTGTTCACCCTCGGCGATGCGGAGCTGATCCGCCAGAAGGTCACCTTCCCGAACGCCGGTCCCGAGGCGACCCCGGGCCTGCTCGTGATGCGGATCGACGACACCGTCGGCCCCGACGTCGACCCGGCGCTCGACGGCGCGGTCACCGTCTTCAACGCCTCCGACGAGCCGCTCACCGAGCAGATCGAGCACATGGCCGGACTCGGGTACGAGCTGCACGAGGTGCAGGCCAGCGGCGCCGACGAGGTCGTCAAGGGCGCGAGCTGGGACGCGGAGACCGGGACCGTGAGCGTGCCCGCGCACACCGTCGCCGTGTTCGTCGCCGAGCAGGGCACGGGCGAGGACGGGAAGCGCACGGGCCCGCCGGCGCACGCCGGGCAGCCGGGGAAGCCCGGGCACGCCGGGGAGCAGGGCCCGCCCGCTCACTCGAACGGCAAGGCGAAGGGGCGCGCCTCGGGCGAGGGGTGAGCGGGAGCGCTCAGCCGTCGTACTCCGACGGCTCCACGGGGACGCCGGACAGGCGGATCACCGTGGAGCCGGGGACGGAGTACAGCTGGAGGCGTGCGCCGTCGGGGCGTGTCGTGTCGAAGCCGTAGGCGGGGGCGCCGCTGCGGCGGCCCGCGTCGCCCACGGGGTCGAAGCCGTGGGAGGCGAAGACCTCGTCGACGGCCTCGGCGCGTCCGCTCCAGGACGGATCATCCTCCGGGATGCCGAGTCCGGGATCGCGTCATGCGGCGCGGCGGAGCCCGTCGCCATGGACAGCGCTGCGGTGAGACGGTCGAGGTACAGGGAGGTCGGTGCGCTCGTCACGCACCGACCGCACCGCTCTGCGCCGCGTCCCTCTCATTCCGGCGGGTCGAAGGTCCCGCGGTCGGTGCGGAACGCGCGCCGGCGGGCGTAGGCGTGGACCGCTTCGAGCTGCTCGAACTGGTGCAGCGCCTGCTCGGCGAGCTCGCGGAACCCCTCCTCGTCCAGTCCGAGCTCCTGGGCGTTGTCGGCGAGGGTGAGCCAGCTGCCCCGCTTGCCGATCACCGCGCTGCGCATCAGCTCCGCCTCGAGCACCATCGTCATCGGGGAGCGCGCGACGAGCCGCCCGTTGCTCTTCAGACGGCCCGCATGCTCGCCGAGCCGGGCCGCGGCCTGCCGGTAGCGCCGGCGTCGCAGTCCGAGGTCGTCGATGAGCTGGTGGAGGAAGCGCCGCTCGGCACGGATCTGCTCGGCGATCGAAGAGAGCACGGGGTGGACGGGCGTGTCCACGAAGTCGGCGGCCATCCGGTCGATGCGGGCTGCGCCGGCGGCGGCCCCGGTGAGGTGGTCGGAGAGGTAGAGCCCGAGCAGCCCGGTGTCGATCCGCGGCGAGGCCCCGGCGTCGCCGCCCGCGCCCTCGCCCGCGGAGGTCCCGTCGACCGCGAGGCGCGCCCGTCGGCTGTCGCGCGCACGCATCGGCACCGAGCCGGTGCCCCGGCCGTCGGCCATCCCCTCGAGCAGCTCGGAGAGGGCGTCGGCGGCGCTGTGACGGGGCCGCCAGCCCAGCTCGCGGTCGGCGCGGGCGTTGTCCATCACGGGGACGTTCATGCCCATGTCCAGCCATCCGGGGTCCGCGGCGACCAGACCTGCGCGGTGCACTGTGGCGAGCGCGGCGCGCACCGCGGGCACGGGAAGCTCGATCGCTCGCCCCGTGCCCACGAGGTGAGCGAGGTCCCGCACGTCGAGCACGTCGTCCGCGCAGATGTTGAAGGCGCCGGGCACCTCTGCCACGGCCGCGGCGGCGTACGCCTCGGCGACGTCGCGGGCGTGCACCGCCTGGATCCGCAGCCCGCGCGGCAGCGGGAGCAGCGGCGGCCGCCCGGCGCGCAGCAGCTGCACGGGCATCCATCGGCCCAGGAAGTAGCGCTGGATCTCGGAGCCGGCGTCCCCCTGGAAGATCAGCGCGGGGCGCAGGCGGGTGAGCGTCATCGCGGGGTGCATACGCTCGATCTCGTCGAGGACCTGCTCCTGGGCGACCTTGTCCACGCTGTAGTGGGAGGTGCGCACGCCGCCCGTCGGCCACGACTCGTCACGGACCTCCCGTCCCGGGGACGGAGAATAGGCACCGACCGAGGAGGCGACCACCAGGGTGCGGACCCCCGCCTCCGCGGCGGCCCGGCCCACGTGCGCCGTCCCCTCGACGTTCACCCGGCGCAGGAGCTCCCGGTGAGAGTTGGGCTGGATCAGCCAGGCGAGATGGATGACGGCGTCCGCTCCACGCAGCGCCTCGGTGAGCTCGGCGATCGCCTCCTGCGCAGGCGTCGCGCCCCCGATGTCGATCGCGGCCCACTCCGCGCTCGCGTACGGCTCCTCGGTGCGCACGGGGAGACGCCGCGCGATTCCGAGGACCGAGGTGACCTCGGGCCGGCGGGCGAGGGCTGCGAGCACCTCGGTCCCGACGTTCCCGGTGGCTCCGATGACGGCGACTCTCATGGCGTGCTCCTCCTCTGCCCACCGAGTACGCGGTGGGGCGATGGCACCTGCGGTCTCCTCCCAACCTAGGTCGCCGGGACCGCACGGAGAAGGGAAGGGCTCGGACGCCGACCGCTCGGTCTTCTCCCGGACCCGTGTCCGGCCGCGCCGGATCTCGTTGCGACCCCTCCCCCGCCGGGGTACCGTCATCGCACCTGTGGCACGAACGACGACGAGGTGGATCGTGAGCGAGGCAGGATGACCGTCACCGACTGGTCGCCGACGGATTCCGACTACCAGGCGCAGCTGCGGCGAGCGCACGAGGATCTGCGCGCTCAGAGCGTCCCCGACGAGACGCCGTGGCCGGTGCGCGCCCCGGTGCTGGACTCCTGGCGACGCTCGCTGGCCGCGCTGCCCGACGGCACGGACACCGCACGCGCCGTGCTCGAGGGCGACGAGCTCGCCCGGGCGCGCCGCGCGCATCCCTTCTCCGCGATGCTGCCGCTGCTGCGCTCGCGACTGATCGAGCCGGCCGTCGAGGCGGGGCTCGTGGTCGCGCTCGGCGACGCGGAGGGCCGGCTGCTCTGGGTCGAGGGCCGGTCCTCCGTGACCTCCCGGGCCGATGCGATGGGCTTCGCCGCCGGCGCCGACTGGTCCGAGGGCGCGATGGGCACCTCCGCCCCGGCGCTCGCGCTCACCACCGGGTCCGGGATCCAGGTGGTCGGGGCCGAGCACTTCCAGGAGGCGGTGCACCCCTGGAGCTGCAGTGCCGTGCCGGTGCTCGATCCCGACACCGGCCGCACCGTCGGGGTCCTCGACGTGACCGGCAGCGCGGATGCCGTCGCCCCGCTCGTGCTGCCGCTGCTCGCGGCGACCTCCCGCGCCGTCCAGGAGGAGCTTCGCCGGCAGGCTCCCGCCTCCGATCTTCCGGGCGTCGAGGGCGCGGATCTGCTGCTCACCGGCCGACGACCACCGCTGCTGCGCTGCGGGGAGCAGGAGGTGGTGCTCGGCGGGCGGCACGCCGAGCTGCTGACCCTGCTGCACCTGTCTGCCGACGGGGTCCGCGGGGCGGAGCTCGCCGAGCAGGTGCACGGCGCCGCCTCCGCCGAGGGGACCGTTCGCGCGGAGGTGGTGCGGCTGCGCCGGGTCCTCGCCGAGGCGAGCACGCTCGAGATCGCCTCGCGTCCCTACCGTCTGCTGGGCGAGGTCGACTCCGACCTGCGCCGCACCCGCTCCGCCCTCGACCGCGGCGACCTCGACGCCGCCCTCGCCGCCTCCCCCGGCGAGCTGCTGCCCGACTCCGAGGCGCCCGAGATCCGCCGACTGCGTGCTCGGACCGGCGATCACCTGCGCGAGCTCGTGCTCGAGCGCGGCACCCCGCAGCAGCTATGGGGGTACGCGCAGCGTCCCGAGGCGGCGGAGGATCTCGACGTGCTGATGGCGATCCTGCAGGTCGCCGCGCCGGATGCGCCCGAACGGTCCGCGGCCTCGGCCCGGGCGCAGGAGCTGCGGGGCGAGAAGGGCTGAGCCTCGCAACCTTCGTGCAACGTGACGCGGGTTACATTCAGCGGTACCGACCGTCCGCGATCGCACCGAAGGGAACGCCATGACTGTCTACGCACACCCCGGCACGGAGGGCTCGAAGGTCACCTTCAAGCCCCGCTACGAGAACTTTATCGGAGGGCAGTGGGTGCCGCCCGTCAAGGGCGAGTACTTCGAGAACCCCACCCCCGTCACCGGCCAGGTCTTCACCGAGGTCGCCCGCTCCACGGCCGAGGACATCGAGCTCGCGCTCGACGCCGCCCACGCCGCCGCCCCCGCCTGGGGGAAGACCTCGGTCGCCGAGCGCGCGGTGATCCTGGGCAGGATCGCCGACCGCATAGAGGAGAACCTCGAGATGCTCGCCGTCGCCGAGACCTGGGACAACGGCAAGGCGATCCGCGAGCCGCTGAACGCCGACTTGCCGCTGGCCGTGGATCACTTCCGCTACTTCGCCGGCGCGATCCGCGCCCAGGAGGGCGCGCTCTCCCAGCTCGACGACGACACCGTCGCCTACCACTTCCACGAGCCGCTGGGCGTGGTGGGGCAGATCATCCCCTGGAACTTCCCGATCCTGATGGCGGTGTGGAAGCTCGCCCCGGCCCTCGCCGCCGGAAACTGCGTGGTGCTCAAGCCCGCCGAGCAGACGCCGGCATCGATCCTCGTGCTCGTCGAGCTGATCGGCGACCTGCTGCCCGACGGGGTGGTCAACATCGTCAACGGCTTCGGCGCCGAGGCCGGCAAGCCGCTCGCCTCGAACAAGCGCATCGCCAAGATCGCCTTCACCGGCGAGACCACCACGGGCCGGCTCATCATGCAGTACGCGAGCCAGAACCTCATCCCGGTCACCCTGGAGCTCGGCGGAAAGAGCCCGAACATCTTCTTCGAGGACGTCGCCTCGCAGCAGGACTCGTACTACGACAAGGCTCTCGAGGGCTTCGCGATGTTCTCCCTGAACCAGGGCGAGGTGTGCACCTGCCCCTCGCGCGCCCTGGTGCAGGAGGGCATCTTCGACTCCTTCGTCGCCGACGGCATCGCCCGCGTGGAGGCCACGAAGCAGGGCGACCCGCTGGACACCGACACCATGATCGGCGCGCAGGCCAGCAACGACCAGCTCGAGAAGATCCTGTCCTATCTCGACATCGGCAAGCAGGAGGGCGCGAAGCTGCTCACCGGCGGCGAGCGCGCCGACCTCGGCGGGGACCTCTCGGGCGGCTACTACGTCACCCCCACGGTCTTCGAGGGCGACAACTCCATGCGCATCTTCCAGGAGGAGATCTTCGGCCCGGTGCTGGCGCTGACCCGGTTCAGCGACTACGAGCAGGCGATCTCGATCGCGAACGACACCCTCTACGGGCTCGGCGCGGGCGTGTGGAGCCGCCAACAGAACACCATCTACCGCGCGGGTCGCGCGATCCAGGCCGGTCGCGTGTGGGTGAACAACTACCACTCCTACCCGGCGCACTCCGCGTTCGGCGGCTACAAGTCCTCCGGCATCGGCCGCGAGAACCACCTGATGATGCTCGACCACTATCAGCAGACCAAGAACCTCCTGGTCTCCTACTCGGAGAACAAGCTCGGCTTCTTCTGAGCCGACCCTCCCCGCAGCATCCATCCCACCATCGCAGCGGCCCCTCGACGCTCTGTCGACGGCCCGCCCTCACCCCCTGCCCGAGAACGGGCCGACCAAGGAGCACGAGATGACCACCACCATGACCGCCGCCGTCGTCCACGAGTTCGGACGGGACCTGTCCGTCGAGGAGTACACGCTGCCCGAGCCCGGCCCCGGCCAGGCTCTCGTCAAGCTGATCTCCTCAGGCGTGTGCCACACCGACCTGCACGCCGCCGAGGGCGACTGGCCCGTCAAGCCGTCCCCGCCCTTCGTCCCCGGCCATGAGGGCGTGGGCACCGTCGTGAAGGTCGGCGAGGGCGTCACCGACGTGCAGGTCGGCGACCTGCTCGGCAACGCCTGGCTCTGGAGCGCCTGCGGCGACTGCCAGTACTGCCGCACCGGCTGGGAGACCCTCTGCGAGGAGCAGAACAACGGCGGCTACAGCGTCGACGGCTCGTTCGGGCAGTACATGCTGGTGGAGACCAGGTTCGCCGCCCGGATCCCCGAGGGCGCCGACCCCTACGAGATCGCCCCCGTGCTGTGCGCCGGGGTGACGGTCTACAAGGGTCTCAAGCGCACCGAGGTGCAGCCCGGGCAGTGGGTCGTGATCTCCGGGATCGGCGGACTCGGCCACATCGCGGTGCAGTACGCGGTGGCGATGGGCATGCGCGTGATCGCGGTGGACATCGCCCAGGAGAAGCTCGACCTCGCCACCAAGCACGGCGCGGAGGTCGTGGTGGACGCGAACCAGGTCGACCCGGTCGAGGCGATCCAGGAGCAGGTCGGCGGCAGCCACGGCGTTCTCGTCACCGCCGTGCACCCCAAGGCCTTCGGGCAGGCGATCGGGATGACCCGCCGTGGCGGCACCATCGTGTTCAACGGCCTGCCCCCGGGCGACTTCCCCGCCCCGATCTTCGACATCGTGCTGAAGGGCCTGACGATCCGCGGCTCGATCGTCGGCACCCGCCAGGACCTCGCCGAGGCGATCGAGTTCTACGCGGCCGGGAAGATCCACCCCACCTACTCGCGCCGCTCGCTCGAGGACATCAACCAGATCATCGGCGAGATGAAGGAGGGCAAGATCGACGGCCGCGTCGTCATCGAGTACTGAGCACGCCGCCGACGGGCGGGTCGACCGGTTCCGCGCCGGTCGGCCCGCCCGCCGGCCTACGCTGGGGGTGGAGCACTCCTCGACCCCCGCGCGACGACGCGCCCCCCGACAGGAGATGAGAACGATGCCTCACCTGCTCGACGTCCCCGGCACCGTCCGCTGGATCCGCCGCGACGGCCTCGAGAACATCCTCGCGGGGATGGTGCGATACCTGGAGTCCGACCTGCTGCGCTGGGAGGAGTTCGAGAAGGTCCCGCGACTGGCCAGCCACAGCCCGCACGGGGTGATCGAGCTGATGCCGACCAGCGACGGATCGCTGTACTCCTTCAAGTACGTCAACGGCCACCCGCACAACCCCGCCCGCGGGCTGCAGACCGTGACGGCCTTCGGCGTGCTCGCCGACGTCGACAACGGCTACCCGATCCTCCTCTCCGAGATGACGCTGCTGACCGCGCTGCGCACCGCCGCGACATCGGCGCTCGCCGCGCGCGAGCTCGCCCTGCCCGGCACCCGCGTCCACGCCCTGATCGGGGCGGGCTCGCAGGCCGAGTTCCAGGCGCTCGCGATGCGGACCGTGCTCGGGATCGACCGTCTGCGCGTGCTGGACCTCGACGAGGCGGCGGTGGAGAAGGTGCGGCGCAATCTCGTCCCGCTCGGCTTCGAGATCCACGCCGCGAGCTCGATCGAGGACGTGCTCGAGGGCGCCGACGTGGTCACCACCTGCACGGCGGACAAGGCCCGGGCCGCGGTGCTGCACAGCGAGCAGGTGCGTCCCGGCATGCACCTCAACGCCATCGGCGGCGACTGCCCGGGCAAGACCGAGCTGGACCCGACGATCCTCGAGGAGGCGCGGGTGGTGGTCGAGTACGAGCCGCAGACCCGGATCGAGGGCGAGATCCAGCAGCTGTCCGCCCACGTCGAGGTCACCGAGCTGTGGCGGATCCTCGCCGGGGACGCCTCGGGCCGCACCTCCGACGCCGAGGTGACGGTGCTGGACTCCGTCGGCTTCGCGCTCGGGGACTTCTCGGCGCTGCGCTGCGCGCTGGACGCGACCGAGGGCACGGACCTGCTGGGATGGGTGGACCTCGTCGCCGACCCCGACGACCCGAAGGACCTCTTCTCCCTCGTGACATGACGACGGCCGGCGCCCTCAGCAGGGCGCCGGCCGTCGGCACGGGAGGCGGGAGGGTCAGTCCTCCGCGGGCGGAGCGCTCGGCGCGCTGGGCGCGCTCTTCCTACCCTCGACCCGCGTGCGGTGACCGCCGCGACCGATGCCGCCGCGGGTGCGGGTGAGGCGGTAGTCGATGCGGTCGTCGACCAGCGAGGCGATCTCGTCGGTCGAGGCGTGGGTGCGGCTCACCTCGTCGGTGATGTGCGCGGTGACCCGCTCCAGGCGGGCGAGGCGCTCGTGCTCGGCCAGCACCGCCCGGTCCAGGCTCAGCGCCTTCACCAGCGCCACGCACATCAGCAGCAGGATCACGCTGAACGGCAGCGCGGTCATCAGCGAGCCGGCCTGCAGGGAGGTCAGGCCGCCCGAGAGCAGCAGCGCCGCGGCGAGCAGGCCCTCCAGCAGCGCCCACAGCACGCGGGACCACATCGGCGGGTTCGGATGGCCGCCCGAGGCGAGCATGTCCACCACCAGCGAGCCGGAGTCCGAGGAGGTGATGAAGAAGACCGCGACCACGATGATGCCGAGCACCGACAGCAGCTGGGTGGCGGGGAACTGCTCGAAGATGCGGAACATCGATTCCTCGGCGGTGATGTCGCCGAGGTCGCCGGTGCCGAACCACTGGCGGAACAGGCCGTTGCCGCCCCAGATCGAGAACCAGATCATGCCCACCAGGGTGGGGACCAGCAGCACGCCGGCCACGAACTGGCGCACGGTGCGCCCCTTGGAGATGCGGGCGATGAACACGCCGACGAACGGCGCCCAGGCGATCCACCAGCCCCAGTAGAACAGGGTGTTGCCGGCGAACCAGCTCTGCGCCTCCTCGGAGCGGGTATACGCGCCGACGTCGAGGGTCAGGTGGAAGACCTCGCTGAGGTAGATGCCGAGGGACTCCACGAAGTTCTGGAAGATGAACACGGTGGGGCCGAACAGCAGCGCCGCGACGGCGAGCAGGCCCGCGAGGGTCAGGTTGCCGTTGGAGAGCCACTTGATGCCGACGCCGACGCCGGAGACCACGGAGAGGGTCGCGATGAAGGTGATCACCACGATCAGGATCACCAGGAAGTTCGTGGAGACCTCGTCGACCAGGCCGATGACCTGCATGCCGGCGGCGATCTGCTGGGCACCGAGGCCCAGCGAGGTCGCGATGCCGAAGACGGTGCCGAAGATCGCGAGCACGTCGATGACGTCGCCGATCCAACCCTTCACCCGGTCGCCGAAGATCGGCTCGAGGGCCCAGCGGATCGAGACGGGACGGCCGCGGCGGTGCATGGCGTACGCGATCGCCAGGCCGATCACGGCGTAGGCGGCCCAGGGGTGCAGGCCCCAGTGCAGGAAGGTCTGCGCCATCGCGAGGCCCGAGGCCTCTGCGCCCTCGACGTCCCAGCCCGGCTTGGGGCTGTTCGTCGTGTAGCCGAGCGGCTCGGCGACGCCGTAGAAGACGAGCCCCACGCCCATGCCGGCGGAGAACAGCATCGCGAACCACGACATCAGCCCGAACTCGGGCTCGTCGTCGTCACGGCCGAGCCGGATCGAGCCCCACCGGGACAGCGCGACGATGATCGCGAAGGCGACGAAGATGCCGATGGCCAGCATGTAGAACCAGCCGAGGTTCGCCACGATCCAGTTCTGGGATTTCTCCATCACCGATCCGGAGGTCTCGGGGAAGACGATCGCCAGCAGCGCGACGCCGAGCACGACGACCATCGCGGGCCAGAACACGGCCGGCGCGATCGTGCCCTTGCTGATGCGCGCGCCCTGTCGGCGCAGCTTCTCGGTGATCTCGTCGTCGGAGTCGTCGGTGGCGATCTGCTGGGACCGGGGAAGATGAACGGTCCTGGGGAGCTCTTCGGGCCATGCGGAGATGTCGGAGCCCTGCGCGGGCGCCTCCGCTCCCTGGCCGTGACCTGAGCTGCTCATAGCGGTCCCTTCTTGTCGATTATCGGATTCCCACCAACTGTGCAGGATGCCCGGGGTATGGAGAGAACAGGCCGATCCGGAGTCCGAAGGTCGGACAACCGGCATCTGCGCAGTTCAGCACGCTTCCACGCGCTGTTGCGCCGTCCGTCGCGACGGTCGGGGAACTCACATGCCCGACCCCGGACACGTGGCGCATCACACTCGCGAGCGTCAGAGCAGCCACGCCAGGTACGGCGCCTCGATCAGCGGGACCATGAGCCCGGCGGGTACTCGGGCGAGGGCGACGAGGCCCACGAAGCCGACGACCCCGACCGCGAGCACGCCGGTGCGCTCCAGTCGCGCCTCATCGCCGGCGTCGAGCAGGCGCCCGATCCTGGTCGGCGCGCCCGTCGGCCGGGCCGCGCTCGGTGCCGGTCAGGCGGCCGATCCCGCGTATGCCGTGGAAGACGACCAGCGCCGCCACGGTCCTGAGCGCGATGCCGGTGAAGGCGAAGCCGCCGACCTCCCAGTGCAGGTCCGCGATCGCGATGACGAGGGCGACGCCGGCGGTGAGCTGGTTCTTCGGGCGGGCGAAGTCGACCTTCCCGTCGATCCACATGCGGAAGCCGACGATCGCGATCAGCCCGTAGAGCACGAAGGTCACGCCGCCGAGCACGCCCGGTGGGATGGTGTTGATCAGCGCGCCGACCTTCGGGGAGAGGGACAGGCCGATCGCCACCAGGCCTGCGACCCAGTAGGCGGCGGTGGAGTAGACGCGGGTCGCGCTCATGACGCCGATGTTCTCGCCGTAGGTGGTCGTCGGCGAGCCGCCGAAGGTGGCCGACAGCGCGGTCGCGGCGCCGTCGGCGAAGAGGGTGCGCCCCACCATGTGGTCGAGGTTCTTCCCGGTCATGGTGCCGACGCTGGTCACGTGGCCGACGTTCTCCGCCAGCAGCACCACGATCACGGGCAGGAAGATCGGCATCAGGCCGAGGTTGAACTCCGGGTGGTGGAACTCGGGCAGACCCAGCCAGGCCGCCTCCCGCACCGCGGTGAAGTCGACCTCGCCGCGGGCGAGCGCGATCAGGTAGCCGACGACCACGCCGACCAGCACGCTGATGCGTCCCAGCAGTCCGCGGAACAGGGCGGTGCACAGCAGGATCGCGATCAGGGTGAGGGTCGCGGTGACCGGGGCCTGCGAGAAGTTGTTCTGGTACGTGGTGGGCACCAGGTTCAGGCCGATCAGCGCGACGATCGAGCCCATCACCACCGGCGGCATGAGCCGGCCGATCCAGCCCGTGCCGATCCGCTGCACGAGCAGGCCCAGCAGGGCCAGCAGCACGCCGGTGACGAGCACCCCGCCGAGCGCGGCGCCCATCGAGTCGGCCTGGGTGGAGGCGGTGATCGGGGCGATGAACGCGAAGGAGGAGCCGAGATAGCTGGGCACCCGGTTCTTCGTGATCGTGAGGAACAGCAGGGTGCCGAGGCCGGAGAAGAGCAGCGTGGTCGAGGGCGGGAAGCCGGTGATGACCGGGACCAGGAAGGTCGCGCCGAACATGGCGATGACGTGCTGGGCGCCGATCCCGATCGTCAGCGGCCAGGCGAGCCGCTCCTCGGGCAGGACGATCGCGTCGGAGGCGACGGTGCGGCCGTCTCCGTGCAGGCTCTAGCGGAACATGGTTCTCCAGGGGTGGGGAGGGACGGCGGGCCGGTCAGCGGCCGGGGAAGGTCTTCCGCTCGGCGGTGGCCTCGGTGACGTCCGGGACCAGGTCGAGGAGGGAGACGCGACCGTTGTCGCGGGCGCGGAAGTCGGCGAACATGCGGGTGATGTCCGGGGCGCCGAACTCGTCCCGCACGGGGGCGGGGACCGTGAGCATGAGCGCGGTGGCGATGCCGAGCACGAGGGCGACGCCGCCGGTGGTCAGGCCCGCGCCGCTCGCGGTCGCGATCGAGCTCACGATGACGTCGAGGAAGCCGACGACGACCAGGACGAGCGAGGCGACGACCCCGCTGGCTCGGGCGCTGACCGCGGGACGGGAGAGCAGCGCGGTGCGGCCGAAGACGGAGACCAGCACGAAGCAGGCGCAGACCGCGGCGTCGACCAGGTGCAGGACGGGGCCGCCGGGGCGGGGCACGGAGGTCGCCGCGAGGGCGCCCATCAGGTGCCACAGCACCGCGGCGGAGTGCATCAGGGCGCTGAGCTCGAGGGCGCGCACCGAGTACACCAGCCAGTCGGTGCGGCGGAAGGACAGCGGCATGGAGCGCACGAAGGAGCGGGAGACCATCAGCCCCAGCGCGGCGAAGAGGAATGGCAGGTAGACGAAGCCGCGAGCGACGCTGATCGGGGCGGCGAACTGCAGCCCGAGGGTGTTGTCGGCCAACGCCCCGACCGCGAGAGCGGCGACGACGGCGGTGGAGAAGACGTACCAGGAGCGCTCCCGGCGCAGCGCGGAGGCCAGCACCACGGCCAGCAGCAGCGTGGAGATCAGCGTGTTCGCGAAGGTCATCAGCGAGAACGCCCAGCCGGTGGTGAACAGGCGGCCGACGATCATCACCAGCGCCAGCAGCAGCGCGGCGGCCGCGGCGATCCCGACCCCGAGGAGCAGCCGCCGAGCGGCGCGGCGAGCCCGCTCCTGCGGGAGATAGCCCTCGTGGGCGCGCGGCTCGATGCCGAGGATCGCGCCGAGCAGCAGCAGGGAGACGCCGACGCCGATCCCGACGGGGGGCCCGTCGGGCAGGGGGGCGAAGAGCACCGGGAGGGAGAGCACGAGGTCGGCGCCGAGCACGAGCAGGGCGATGACGAGGGCGGGGGCCATGCCCGCCACGCGCAGCGTGCGGATCGCGCGCAGCGGCGGCGCGGCGGGGATCCAGCGCAGGGCGTGGACGGCGACCAGCGCGGCGAGCGCGACGCCGATCGAGATCCGGCCCAGCAGATCCAGGACCGGGTTGTCCGCGACGGTGAAGGTGGTGGTGAGGGCGGAGGTGAGGCAGATCAGGGCGAGCACGTCGCGCAGCGCGTCGAACAGGCCCAGGTCCTTGAAGCGCTCCGGCAGCTGGAAGCCGGCGATCGGGATCTCGTCGTCCTCGGCGTTCGGGGTGGTGCCCGAGCGGGCATAGGAGACGACGCGGGGGCGGGCGAGCGGGGCGACGGTGTCGTCGTCGGTCCCGTCGGAGCCGTCCTCCTCGCCCTCCACCGCGGGGATCGCGCCGGTGACCGCGTCGGGCTCGGTGCCGGGGCGGTCTCGGTCCGGCAGCGCCGGGCCCTGCCCGCGGCGTGCCAGCAGCGGCTGGGCGTAGCGGTCGAACTCCTCGCGGCCGGGGAGGCGGTCGGTGGGGAGGCTGTGGGGGTCGTCGATGGCGAAGATCCAGTCGGCGTCCTGGTCCTCCTCCGAGCGCGGATCCCTGTCCATCGACCTTCTCTCCTGCTGTTCGTCGCCCGGACGGCCGCCCGGGCGCAAGTCTGCCCCTCGCATCCTAGGGAGCGCGGGGGCGCAGGGACCGTCGGCGCGCCGTGGGATCTTCGCTACAGGTGCAGGCGCGTGGCCAGCTCGTGCCGCACCGCGCCGCCGCGCACCGTCAGCAGCAGCACGATGGAGAGCACGCTCAGACCGCCGCAGATCGCCGAGGGGATCACGGTGCCCACCCAGCCCAGCGCCAGGAACACGATCGGGGTGAGCCCCAGCAGCACCGTCAGCCCGAGATAGACGATGTAGTCGCCCACCTGCATCCGCACCGCCCGCACCGTGATCACCAGTCCGATCAGGGAGGCGGCGCACAGGATCGGCACCACGAAGGTGAGGGACCAGGCGTCCCAGCCGGTCAGGTAGTCCCAGTACACGCAGACGCCGCCGGCGAGCGCGACGAGATAGACGATGAACTTCGCGAGGTTGCGGCGCTTGCCCACCGCGACCAGCACCACCAGCCAGGTCGCGACCACGCCCAGCCACACCGAGCGCAGCGCCCCCAGGCCCTGTTCCTCGGGACGGAACAGCAGCTGGGCGAGGAAGGACAGCGCGATCACCGCCAGCGAGGTCAGCGTGAGCACGCGCAGCACGCGGCGGCGCCGGAAGCGCAGCGGCACCGCCGGATAGGGGCTCGGCGCAGCGGTGCCCTCGAGCGTCGCCGCGCACAGGGGGCAGCGGGTCCACTCCCCCTCGACGCCGACCGCGCAGTCGGGGCATCTCCTCATCGCCCCACCTCCGCGAGCTCCGCCTCGGTGGTCCGGGACGCGGCCACGGACACCTCGATGCCGGCCTCGGTGAGGATCCGCGCGTACTCCCGCACGTGCTCCGTCTCCACGAAGGGCGAGGTGAAGGAGATCGTGAGCAGGCCGGCGTGGGAGATGGCACAGAACTGGGGCCGGGCGGCGGAGACGTGGAAGAGCATCCGGCCGACGTGCGGGGCGGCGGCCTCGGGCAGCGTCACCCGGCCCAGGTTCGAGATCGCGACGGTGAGCGAGCGGTTGTTCGCCCGGTTGGCCAGCCCCAGCAGCACGTCCTTGAGCGGGCGGGGCACGATCCGGGCCAGCGGAGCGCGCTCCACCCGGATCAGGCGGCGCAGCCTCCCCTCGAGCGCCTCCGGCCGCGCCTGGGCGCCGAAGTCCTGCTGGAGCTGCCGGGCGACCTCGCCGAGGGAGTCGCCGCCGGCGCCGTAGGTGTGGGAGACGGTGATCGTGGCGAAGAAGTTGCGTGCCGAGTCGGAGGGGAAGAACTGGCGCAGGTTCACCGGCACCGAGGCGGCGAGGGTGCGGGCGCCGCGGGCGTCCCGCTCCAGCACGCCGGTGCGGCGGATCGCCTCGAAGAACGCGGCGGTGAGGAACATCGACATCGCCACGCCCTCCCCCTTCGCGAGGGCGAGCACGGGCGCCACGGGCATCGTCAGCTCGAGGACGCGGGTGCGGTGGTCGGGGGTGCGGGTGCCGCGCAGGCGCAGCACCCGTCGCGGCGCGGGCGGGGCCGGGTCGGGGGCGTCGGTCTCCTCTCCCGCAGGCTCCTCCGCGATCTCGGGCTCCTCCTCCCCGGCGCGCAGCATCGCGGAGGCGGCCTCGCGGCTGAACTCCTCCTCGTGCGCGGCCCGCTCCTGCTCCTCCCGCGCCCGGGCGGCGCGCTCGGCCCGTGTGCGCCGACGGAAGTGGTGGGCGAAGGAGTCGGCGGCCAGTTCGTGGACCTCCGGCTCGACCGAGCCCGCCGCGTCGGCCGTGTCCTCGGGGGCGAAGCGGCGACGGCAGTACTCCTCCAGCAGGGCGGTCAGGAACCACAGCGCCCCGGTCCCGTCGGAGAGGGCGTGGAACACCTCGAGGCTCACCCGGCGGCGATGGTGGACGACGCGGAACAGCAGGGTGCGGCGGTCGGCCTGGTAGATCGGGGCGCAGGTGTGCTCGGTCTCCGGTTCGAGGACGGGGCGGAGGTCGCTGTCCTGGAGGTAGTACCAGAACACGCCGCGGCGCAGCACTGCGTGGTAGAGCGGGAAGCGCTCGTAGGTCGCTTCAAGGGCCTCCTGCAGCAGCGCCGGGTCGACCTCGTGGTCCAGCTCGGCGGCCATGCGGAAGACCTTGGTGTCCACGTCGCTGCGGGCGGCGAGGAAGATGTTCGAGGCGTTGTCCAGGCGCACCCAGTGCCGTCGCCGGACCGGCAGGGAGAGCTTCACGGCCCCTGCTCCAGGAACTCGTCGATCACCTCGTACGCCTCCCTCAGGGGGCGCGCGAAGCGGGGCAGGGTGATCACCCCGTGCAGCGCCTCCTCGAGGCGATGGACCCGCACCCGGTTCCCGGCCTCGGCGAGCGCCCGGCCGTAGGCCTCCCCCTCGTCGCACAGCAGGTCCAGGCCCGCGCTGAGCACGAGGGTGTCCGGCTGCCCGGAGAGGTCCTCGGCCATCAGCGGGGCGACCAGGCGGCTGCGGCGCAGCGCGGGGTACGGGACGTACAGGTCGAGATAGTCCTGGACCTCCGTGCTGGTGAGCCGGTAGCGGTCGCCGAGCCGGCGCACGGACTCGAAGGGGGAGGTGGCGGGGTCGTGGTCGTAGTGGGTGACCGGGTAGAGCAGGATCTGGCGCGAGGGGACGCGGTGGCCGCTCTCGCGCAGCAGCAGCGAGACGGCGGCAGCGAGGTTCCCTCCCGCCGAGTCTCCGACCAGGACGATCCGGTCCGGGTCCGTCAGACCCGCCCGGCCCGGGTCCTCCAGCAGGCCGCGTGCGACGCCGTAGCAGTCCTCGAGCCCGGCGGGGAAGGGGTGCTCGGGGGCGAGGCGGTAGTCGACGGAGGCGACGTGGCAGCCGGTGAGGTCCGCCATGGTGGCGCAGGCGGGGGTGTAGCTCTCGATGTCGCCGGTGACCCAGCCGCCGCCGTGGAAGAACAGCAGCAGGTCCTCGCGGCGCCGCTCGGTCGGCGCGAACACCCGCACCGGCACGCGGTGCCCGTCGGGGGCGTCGGAGAAGGTGTCCCAGGTGGGGGTTCGGTAGCGGGCCGTCGGCAGTGCGGCCAGACGCCGCTGGAGGGTGCGGACGCGCTGGTAGTCCTCGCGGACGTCGAAGCGGCCGGCCCGGGCGACCGCGCGCAGGGCCAGGCGCAGCAGGGCGCTCACGGCCGCAGCTCCCGCTTCTCCCCCGCGAAGCGGATCGCGGGGCCCGCCTCGGCACCGCCACCGCCCTGTCCCATCTCGACGACGGGACCGATCAGGAGGCGGTGAGTGGCAGCGTCGACGCCCTGCTCGATGCGCAGCGCGAAGTGGGCGAGCGCGCCGGGGAGGATCGCGTCCCCGTCGGCGGTGCGCCCCGCCTCGATCCCGGCGAGCATCCCCTGCAGCGGCGCGCCGGGGGTGCCGAAGCGGTCGGCGAGCGCCTGCTGGTCCTCGGCGAGCAGGCTCAGGCAGCAGTGGCCCGCCTCCTCCACCGCCTCCGCGGCGCGGGAGAGTCCGTACAGGGCCAGACCCATCGTCGGCGGGTCGTAGGAGATGTCGAGATAGGAGTCGACGGTGACGAGCAGGTCGTGGGGCCCCTGCCGGGTGCTGACCACGGCCAGGCCCACGGCGAGCAGGTCGCTGAGGCGGCGGTACTCGTCCTGGTCGACGCCGTGATGCGCCATGCTCACCGCGCCGTGGGGAGCATGCGGGCGCGGGCCGAGTCCGCGTCGAGGATCTCCTTGCCGAAGGGGAAGCAGGTCATGGGGATCAGCTTGAGGTTCGCCCACGCGAGCGGGATGCCGATGATGGTGACGGCCTGGGCGAGCGCGGTGACGACGTGGCCGAGCGCGAGCCACCAGCCGGCGATCACGAACCAGACCACGTTGCCGATCGTGCCGGCGGCGCCGCTGCGGCCGGTGTCGACGACCTCGCGGCCGAAGGGCCAGATCACGAAGCCCGCGATGCGGAAGGACGCGAGTCCGAACGGGATCGTGAGGACGAGGAGGCAGGCCAGGATCCCGGCGAGGAGATAGCCGAGGAAGAGCGACCAGCCGGCGGTCAGCAGCCAGATGATGTTCAGGACCAGGCTCAGGAGGGAACGCATGGGGCCAGGGTAGGCACCGCTGCTGTCCGCGGCCAGGGGGCTGTCCCCCGACCGTGCGGGAGGGCCACTACTCTGGGAGCCATGCCAGCTCCCGAGATCGCGCTGACCGAGCGCTTCCAGTCCGCCTTCGCCGCCGCCTTCGGGCCCGAGTTCGCGGACGCCGATCCGATCATCCGCCCCTCGCAGTTCGCGGACTTCCAGTGCAACGCCGCGATGGGACTGGCCAAGCGCCTCGGCCGCAAGCCCCGCGACATCGCCGCGGACATCCTCGCGGCCGTGGACCTCTCGGACATGGCGGAGACCCCGGAGATCGCCGGTCCCGGCTTCCTGAACATCCGCCTGCGCACCGACTGGGTCGCCGCGCAGGCCGCCGAGCTCGCGGCCGACGCCCGGCTCGGCGTGCCCGCTCCCGAGCACCCGGACACCGTGGTGCTCGACTACTCGGCGCCGAACGTGGCCAAGGAGATGCACGTCGGCCACCTGCGCACCACCGTCGTCGGCGACTCGATCGCCCGGACCCTCGAGAAGCTCGGCCACACCGTCGTGCGCCAGAACCACATCGGCGACTGGGGCACCCCCTTCGGGATGCTCATCGAGCACCTCCTCGAGGTGGGCGAGGACAGCGCCGAGGCGGAGCTGCTGAAGACCGACCCGAACGCCTTCTACCAGGCGGCGCGCGCGAAGTTCGACGCCTCCGAGGCCGCCGCCGACGGCGCATCCGGCTTCGCCGCGCGGGCGCGTCGGCGCGTGGCGACCCTCCAGTCCGGAGACGCCGAGTCGCTGCGCATCTGGAGGCACCTGGTGGGGCTGTCCAAGGAGTACTTCCACCGCATCTACGAGATGCTGGACGTGACGCTGACCGACGAGGACCTCGCCGGCGAGTCGACCTACAACGACCAGCTCGAGACCACCTGCAACGATCTGGAGGCCGCCGGGATCGCCCGGATCTCCGACGGGGCGCTGTGCGTGTTCCCGGAGGGCTTCACGGGGCGCGACGAGCAGCCGCTGCCGCTGATCATCCGCAAGACCGACGGAGGCTACGGCTACGCCACCACCGATCTCACCGCGATCCGCCATCGCGTGCGGGACCTCGGGGCTGACCGCATCGCCTATGTCGTCGGCACCGCGCAGGAGCTGCACTTCCGGATGGTGTTCGCCACCGCGCGGGAGGCGGGCTGGCTGCCGGACGAGGTCGAGGCGACCCATGTGAAGATCGGCTCCGTGCTCGGTGAGGACGGCAAGATCCTGCGCACCCGCTCCGGCGCCTCGCTGCGGCTGATGGCGCTGCTGGAGGAGGCCGTGGCGAAGGCCCGCACCGTCATCGACGAGCTGCGCCCCGACCTCTCCGACCAGGAGCGCGAGCAGATCGCGCACGCGATCGGGATCGGCGGCGTGAAGTACGCAGACCTCTCCACCGCGCACGACTCGGACTACACCTTCGACCTCGACCGGATGCTGGCGCTGACCGGCAACACCGCGCCCTATCTCCAGTACGCGGTGGCCCGGATCCGCTCGATCGGCCGACGGGCCGAGACGGCCGGCGTCACCGCCGCGGACGCGCCGCTCGTCGTCAACGACGCGGAGCGGGCGCTCGCGCTGCAGCTGCTCGAGTTCGGCCCGGTCCTCGCCTCCGTCGGCGCGGAGTACGAGCCGCACCGACTGTGCGCCTATCTCTTCTCCCTCGCGCAGGCGTTCACCGCGTTCTACGACGCCTCCCCGATCCTCAAGGAGGACGACGCGGAGGTGCGCGCGGGTCGTCTCGCCCTCGCGCAGCTCGCCGAGCGGGTGCTCGTCGAGGGCCTCGACGCGCTCGGGGTGGAGGCGCCGCAGCAGATGTGAGGGCACCCCCGGCGCGGCAATTCGGACATCCCTCCCCGGTCGTGACCGAACCGTGTCCGCCGTTACCCAAACGTGCCCCAGTCCGGCGGTCGATCCCTGGTCAGAGCCAGGATCTGCTTCCTACGCTGGGACGGTGTCCACGATCCGCTCGGCCCATCGCGCCCTGTGGGGGGCCTATGCGCTCCTCGCACTGGTCCACCTCGGCGCGCTCCTGGCCGACGCGGATCTGATCGGCCGGATCACCCAGCCGATGTTCGCCCCGCTGCTCATCGCCGTGGTGCTCACCGCGGCCCCGTACCGCTCCCGCACGACGGGGCTCATGCTCGGCGCCCTGGTCTGCGCATGGATCGGAGACAGCGTGGGGCAGGTCCCCGTCGAGAGCAGCGGGATGCTCGCCGTGGTCGGCTTCCTGGGCGCGCTGATCTGCTACTCGGCCGCCCTCGTGCCGCTGTGGACCCGTTCCCGCGACCCGATGCGCATCGCGCTCGCGATCCCCTACGGCGCCGTGGTGATCGGGCTGTTCGTCGCCTGCGCGGACGGGGCCGGCTCCCTGCTGCCGATGGTGGCCGCCTATGCGGTGGCGCTGGCGACGATGGCCTTCCTCTCCGCCGGCGGCAACGGCCTGACCTGGACGGGAGGCACCCTGTTCCTGCTGTCGAGCTCGCTGCTGGGGATGGACTGGTTCCTGGCCGGCGCCGCGATCGCGTTCAGCACGGAGCTGGTGATGCTGACCTACCTGGTGGGCCACGCTCTGCTCGTGGCGGGGCTGGTGAAGGCGATGCCGCGGCACCGCTGGACCGTCGCCGCCCCCGCCCCCTCGCTCGTGATTCTCGAGGGCTGACGGGGCCGCTCAGCCCTGCCGGCCCTCCTGATCCTTCCGGCCAAGGGCACGGCCGATCAGCTCGGACTGCTCGCGGTGCAGCCGCTCGATGTCCTCGCCCTTGCGGGGGATCAGCTGCAGACCGAGGCGGCCGCCGATCTCCCGATAGGCGACCTCCTCGCCGTTCTCCTCGAGCTGGAGACGCGCGACCCGCGCGTCGGAGGCGAAGAGGTCCTTCTGGCCGACGCTCAGGTGCAGCGGCGGCAGGCCCTCCAGGCCCCGGTTGATCGGGGAGAGGTCCGGATCGTCCAGCGGGGTGCGCCCGGCGTAGCGGCGGGCCGCATCGCGCAGCAGGCGCCGCTCGTGCACCGGATCGGACTGGTCCGTCTCGCTCATCCACGCGGCGGACAGCTCCAGGTCCAGCCAGGGCGACATCAGCACGATCGCGGCCGGGGCGGGCACCGGCGCGAGCGCCTCGGACTCCTGCTCGACCAGTCGCCGCGCGACGACCACGGCGAGCCCGCCGCCGGAGTGCTGGCCGCTGAGGACCCACCGGCCCTCGCCCAGCCGTCCGTCCGCCGCGAGCGCGGCGAGGACCGCCTCGACGTCGTCCCGGGCGACGGGGTGCTGGTGGTCGGGGGCGTTGCGGTAGTCGACCATGAGCCCGGCGCAGTCCTGCGCCTCGACCTGGCGGGAGAGCCAGGCCCAGTCGCTGGTGAAGGGGCCCGAGACGTAGGCGCCGCCGTGCAGGTGGATGATCAGGCCGTTGCCGCGGTGGTGGCGGTCCAGCCACACGGTGCGGGTGCGGCCGATCATCTCCTGCTCGATCGCATGGGACTTCAGCACGTGCGAGGGAGGCTGCGGGCTGCGGGCCTCGCGCAGCGCCTGATGGGTGAGGGCGGAGGGGATCGGGATCCTCGCGGCGGCGCGAGCCCCCGTCACCACGGCGTCTCGGATGCGACCCATCGCTTGCCCTCCTGTCCGCGGCCGCTCGGGCCGCCTCTGTGCCGGTCCGCCCAGACTAACGAACCCGCCTGGACGGTGCGGGAGCGGCACCGGCCGGGCTCCGTTCCGCCGGTACGCTTCGAGCATGCCTGAGACCTCCGCCCCCGCTCCCCTGCTGGTCCTCGTCGCGATGCCCGAGGAGGCCGCACCGCTGACCTCCCGCCTCGAGGACCCCGCCCCGGTCGAGGTCCCCTTCCCCGCCCCGGTCGCGGCCGTCCGCGGTCGTCTCGCCGGCACGGACGCGGTGGTGGTCACCACCGGCATCGGCGTCGCCGCCGCGACCGCGGCCGCGACCTGGGGGATCCTCACCCTCTCCCCCGCCCTCGTGGTCGCCGCCGGCTCCTGCGGCGGTCTCGCCGCCGACGTGGAGGTCGGCACCGTGATCGTGGGCGAGTCCTTCGCCTGGTCGATCGCGGACGCGACCGCCTTCGGCTACGCCCCCGGGCAGCTGCCCGGCGGGCCCGAGCGGATCGTGGCCGAGACGGCCTGGGCGGACCGGGCCGAGCGCGCCGCCCGCGCCGAGGCGGCCGCGGTGCGGCGCGGGCTGATGCTCGCCGGCGACGCCTTCGTCACCGCCCCGCTGGCGGACCCGATGCGGGAGCGGTTCCCCGGCGCGCTCAGCGCCGACATGGAGACCACCGCCACCGCCCGCACCGCCGGGGCGCTCGGCGTGCCCTTCGTGGCGCTGCGCGCCGTCTCGGACCTGTGCGGTCCCGCCGCCGGTCAGCAGTTCCACCTCGAGATCGACGTGGTCGCGGAGACCTCGGCCCGGGCCGTCGAGCGCCTCGCCGCCGATCTCGCCGGCTGAGGCGCCCCGGCGCGGCGTCAGCGCGCGGCCGGGTGCAGCACCTCGCCGCCCTCGACCAGGACGCGGAGGTTCGCGGCGATCCGCTCGTCGGCGCCGACGGGCCGGCCTCCTGCGCCGTGCGGGGTGATCAGCAGGCGCGGCGCCTCCCACAGCGGATCGCCCTCCGGGAGCGGCTCGGGCTCGGTGACGTCGAGAGCGGCCGCGCCGAGGGTCCCCGCCTCGAGCGCCTCGCGCAGCGCGACCTGGTCGACGGTCGCGCCGCGGCCGACGTTGACGAGGATCGCGTGGTCCGGCAGCGCGGCGAGCACCTCGCGACCCACGATCCCGGCGGTGCGCTCGGTGGCGGGCAGGATGTTCACCAGCACGTCGGTGTCCGGCAGAGCAGCGGGCACATCGGCCTCGGAGATCACCTCGACGCCCGCGCGGGTGCCGGCGCTGCGAGCGGCGCCGCGCACCTCGACGCCGAGGCCCTGCAGCATCGGGGCGAGGGTCTGCCCGATGCTGCCGAAGCCCCAGACCAGCACGCGCGCGCCGAGCAGCGTGGTGAGCCGGCCCTCGGGGTGCAGGGGCTGCAGGCCGCCGAGCTCGCCGCTCCACACGTGCCGCGCCTGCGCCTCGCCCGCCTCGGGCAGTCGCCGCACGAGGGCGAGCAGCAGGGCGAGCGCGTGCTCGCTGACGGTCCTCGAGTGCAGGCCCGCGCCGGTGGCGACGACGACGTCGTCGGCGAAGCCGGCGGCGAGGATCCCCTCTACCCCGGCGGCGAGGGATTGCACGAGCCGCAGCTGCGGCAGGTCCGCGGCGGCGGAGGCGAGATGGCGGCGGGAGGAGCCCCAGACCACGAGCGCGGCGGCGTCGTGGTGGGCGGCGGGGATCTCGGCGCGGGCGTCGACCACGACCGCCTCCCAGCCCTCCGGCAGCGTCGGGTCCAGCGGCATGGTGTCGGGAAGCAGGATCTTCATGGCACCAGGGTACGGAGGGAGCGCATCGCGCCTGACTGGGGTCCTCCGTTAGCCTTCCCCCATGCGCTTCGGCCCCGCCTCGGCACTGTCCTCCCTGACCGGCCTCACCGGCGGCGCCGCGCGAGCGCTGCGCCGCACCACCCGTCGGGCGCGGCGCGGGGCGCGCCGCTCGGCGATCGCCGCCCCGCTGGACACCGGCGGATTCCTCGGCGCCTCGCTGACCGCATGGATCTCGACCTCCCCGAGCCTGCTGCCCCGCACCTGGTGGATGTGGGCGGCGAACATCGGGCTGTCGGAGGTCTACGGCTACGCCGCCGGCACTATCGCGGGCCGTGCCGTGCGCCGCGCCGGCGCCGCGATCGGCCTCGAGGTGGACATCGCCCCGGACCATCGCCGCCGCGCCCGCTGGGCGGGGGCGTGCGCCCTCGTCGGCATCACCGCCTACTCGTGGGTGCGCGGGGTGATGCGGCAGCGGGAGATCAGCCTTCTGGTCCACCAGGAGCCCAAGAACCTCGCCACGCACCTGGTCGGCACCGCGGCCGGCGCCGGGTTCTCCCTCGCCGCGCTCCTCGCCGCCCGGTCCACCGTCGCGACCGCGCGCTTCTACCGTTCACTGCTGCGCCCTTACCTGCCGGCGCGTGTGGTCGGCGTCGCCTCGCTACTGCTGACCGCCGCGACGGTCGCGGTGGTGGTGGACCGGCTGATCCGCGGGCGGGTGCTCGAGGGCATGATCGAACGGGCCGACGCCGCGAACCGGCTGATCTCCCCCGACGTGCCCCGCCCCACCTCCGCGCTGCGCTCGGGCGGGCCGGGATCGCTGGAGACCTGGCAGTCCCTCGGCGCGCCCGGCCGCAAGATCGTCTCCGCCGGCGCGGAGGCGGCCACGATCTCCCGCACCGTCGGCCGTGAGGCGGCCGAGCCGATCCGCGTGTACGCCGCGAAGTCCGGCTCCCGCACCCTCGAGGACACGGTCGAGGCGGTGATCGCGGAGCTGGACCGCACCGGCGCCTGGGACCGGGAGGTGCTGGTGCTGTTCACCGGGACCGGCACCGGCTGGCTGCAGGAGTGGTCGCTGTCCGCGATCGAGTTCCTCACCGCGGGGAACTGCGCGACCGCCTCCCTCCAGTACTCGTACTTCCCGAGCCCCCTCACCTATCTCGCCGACCGCCGCTCCCCGCAGCGCGCCGGCGCGCTGCTGGTCCAGGGCGTGCGGCGCCGGATGGCGCAGCTCCCGCCCCAGCGGCGTCCGCGCCTGTACGTGGCGGGCGAGTCGCTGGGCGCCTTCGGCGGCACCGCCGCGTTCCGCGACCTGCCCGAGCTGCTGCGCACGGTCGACGGGGCGGTGTGGACCGGCACCCCGAGCTTCACGCCGCTGTGGGAGCAGCTGACGAAGCGCGCACGGCCCGGCTCCCCCGCCGTCGCGCCGATCATCGACGACGGCCGGCACGTCCGCGTGGTCACCCGACCGCGCGACCTGGACCGCAACTACTGGGGCGGGCTGTACGTGCCGTGGGAGAGCCCGCGCGTGGTCTTCGCCCAGCATCCCTCGGACCCGGTGGTGTGGTTCGACCCCTCGCTGCTGTGGCGGGAGCCTGCGTGGCTCCAGGAGCGGGTGGGGCACGACGTCACCCCGGCGATGCGATGGTTCCCCTGGATCACCTTCTGGCAGGTCGCCTCGGACATGCCGCTGTCGATCGCGGCGCCGGGCGGGCACGGCCACTCGTACCACGAGGAGATGGTCCCGATCTGGGCGGCGGTGCTGGGCCAGGACGTGCCCGAGGAGCAGCATCCCGCGCAGCGACGCCGGCACCGCGAGATCATCGCGGCGATCCGGGAGATCAACCCGGGAGCGTGAGCCGGAAGGGGCTCAGGGGTTCGGGCCGACGACGGCGGGCCGTTCGGGGTCCGTGCTCCACTGCGACCAGGAGCCGGGGAAGAGCCGCACCCGCGGGAAGCCCGCGGCCTCGAGCGCGAGCAGGTCGTGGGTGGCGGTGACGCCGGAGCCGCAGTACACGACGGTCTCGCCGTCCGCGGTGACGCCGGCCGCCTCGAAGCGCTCCCGCAGCTCCTCGGGGGGAAGGAAGCGCCGCTCCGGATCGAGGTTGCCGGCATAGGGCAGGTTCACCGCGCCGGGCACATGGCCGGCGCGCGGGTCGATCGGTTCGACCTCGCCGCGGTAGCGCTCGGGGGCGCGGGCGTCGATCACGACGGCCTCCCCGGAGGCGGCGAGCTGCGCGACCTCGTCGGCGCTCACGATCCGGTCCGCGGGCCAGTCCCGCACCGGCACGTCCCCGGGCTCCGGGGTGACGGGCCCGCTCTCGAGCGGTCCGTTCCAGGCGTGCAGGCCGCCGCTGAGCACGGAGGCCTCGTGGCCGAGGGCGCGCAACATCCACACCAGGCGGGCGGCAGGGCCGCCGTCGGTGTCGTCGTAGGCGATGATGCGGGAGTCCTCGGTGACGCCGAGACGGCGCAGGGTCGCGGCGAAGTCCGCGGGGTCGGGCAGCGGGTGCCGGCCCGCCTCGGGGCGCGCCGGGGCCGCGAGCTCGGTGCCGAGGTCGACATAGGCCGCGCCGGGGAGATGCCCGGCGAGGTGGTCGTGCTCGCCCTTGCTGCCGTCGAGCGCCCAGCGCACGTCGAGCAGGACCAGGGGGCGACCCTCCTGCCCGATCTCGTCGATCAGCGCGTGCAGCGCGGCGACGTCGAGGAGCGGGGCGGAGATCGGGCTCACGCCTTCACCTGCAGGTCGACCCGCACCAGGCGGTGATCGGAGGTGGGGAAGGGGTGGCTGCCGGTCAGCTCGCTGCCCGGCTCACCCCGGCGCGGCCAGTACACGGCCGAGGAGGCGATCTGCAGCTCGCGGGCGGGCAGCACGTAGTCCACGCGGAGGTTCCCGGGGGTGGGCTCGGCGAAGTCGGCGGTGTCGTACCGCGACTCGCCGGCGTGCTCGGCGTTCGCGCCGCCCTGCAGCTCGGCCGCCTCGACGGCGCCGTCGCTGGTGGGCTTCGGGTCCTGGACGCGGGAATGGCGCAGCAGCTGCTCGATCGCACCGGGCCAGGAGTCGCCGTCGGCCGGATCGGAGTTCAAGTCGCCGAGGATGACGAAGGGGGCGCTGGGCTCCAGGCCGCCGCGCGACCCGGCGTCGTCGACGATCCACTGCGAGCGACGGCCGGGCTGGAGGTAGTCCACCCACAGCCGGATCTCGTCGTGGTTGCGTCGCTGGTTGCGCTTCTCGGGGCCGTCGAAGCTCGGCGGGGTGGGGTGGGCGGCGAGGACGTGGAGGACGTCCGTGCCGATCTGCACCGGCACGTCCCAGTGCGACTTCGAGCTCAGCCGCAGCTGCGGGGAGATCTCCGGCCCGTAGAACTCGGTGGGCAGCAGGTTGTGCGGCATGTCCGCCCAGCGCAGGTTCTGGAAGGTGCGCACCTGATCGGTGAGGATCGGGTAGCGGGAGAGGACCACCATCCCGTACTGGCCGGGGAACTGGCCGAACCCCCAGGCGTCGTCCGGGCCGCCGGCGGTGCCGTCGCGGTTCAGGTCCAGGCCGGAGGGGACGCCCGTGTTCACGGGGGCGGTGAAGGCGTAGGGGTAGAAGGCGGGGCTCTGCCCGTTCTGCGGCACCTCGAGGTACTTCTCGCGGAAGAGGTCCGCGCCGCGGCCCTCGTCGTCGTGGTCGAACTCGTTGAGCAGCAGGATGTCGGGGTTGTTGATCTGGATGACCTCGGCGACCGCCCGGATCTGGGCGTCCTCGCCGGTGGCGAGGTCCTCGAGCAGCTGCCCCTCACGGCCGCGGTTCAGGGAGGCGTTGTAGGTCGCGGCGCGCAGCGTCTGGAACGCGCCGCCCCGACGCGCGGGCTCCGCCGCGGTGGCGGCGGCGGGCAGTCCGAGCCCGGCAGCGGCGGCGGCGACGAGCGCCCGGCGGCGGGAGAGGCGAGGAGTCATGATCTCCATTGTGCACGTTCCCGGGACCGGACGACAGGCCGCTGTGGACGGCCCGGTGGCACACTGGCGGCATGAGAATCGCGTTCCTGGGCACCGGCCGCATGGGCACCGAGCTGGCCCTCCATCTGCTTCCCGACCACGAGCTCACCGTCTGGAACCGCACCGCCTCCCGCACGCAGCGCCTCGCCGAGGCGGGCGCCGCGGTCGCCGGCACCGCCGTCGAGGCCGTCGCGGGCGCCGAGCTGGTCGTCACCTCGCTGTTCGGCCCCGACGCGGTGCGCGAGACGGTGATCGTCCCGTCCCTGATCCCTGACGGCGTGACCTGGGTGGACACCACCACCGTCTCCCCCGCCGACGCCGACGAGTTCGCCGCCGCGGTCCCCAGCTACGTGGGTGCGCCCGTGGTCGGCACCCTGGGCCCGGCCCGGCAGGGCACGCTCGGCGTCTACGTCGGCACCCCCGACGACGCACGGCGGGAGCAGGTGCTCGAACTCGTCGCCCCCTGGGCGGATCCGGAGCGGCTGCGCGGCGTCGGCTCCGGCCGGGAGGCCGCCGTCGGGAAGCTGCTGGCGAACCTGGCGCTGGCCGTCTCCGCGCAGGGTCTGCGGGAGGCGCTCGCCCTCGGCGAGGCGACCGGCACCTCCGCGGAGGCGACCCTCGACATGCTCGGCTCCACGGGGCTCGCGTTCATCGCGGGGATGAAGGGCCCGTTCGTGCGCAAAGAGCGCAGCACCGAGGGAGGGGACTTCACCGCGGACGCCATCGCGAAGGACGCCCGGCTGATGATCGACACGGTTGACGGCGCTGCGTCCGACGGCATTGCCCGTCCCGGCAGCGACCTGCCCGCGCTGCGCGGCGCCCTGGCCTCGCTCGACGCGGAGATCGCCGCCGGCCACGGCGAGGACGACTTCTCGACGATCCTGCTCCCGGAGGCCGAGCGCACCGGCGAGTGAGGTTTCAGCGCAGGTCGGCCAGGATCCCTGCCCGGCCTGCCGGTCGAGCCGGCGCCGCGCGGGGAGTCGTCGGGCGAAGGGCTCGACGAGGCCCGGCCCCGTCCCCCAGGTGAGGTGGAAGCGCGGCACGGAGTTGCCGTGTCCCTCGGTTCGGCCGTCGCCCCGCTCGGCCCAGCCGACGACGGGGAAGAGCCGGTGCCCCATCGACCGCAGCCACTCGCGCTTCTCCCCCGCCGCGAACTGCAGGTACGCCTCCGCCCAGCGGTGCGGCCAGTGATCATCGGAGCCGTCGGGCTCCTCTAACGCGGCGGAGCCCAGCCAGTCCTGACGGGCGAGCTCGAGGGAGTCGCTGATCCCGAGGCGGCGCTGCTCGGGGCTGTCCACGAGGAACAGCCCGCCGAAGCTCCACCACGCCTGCGCGCCGAGGTCCTGCTCCCCCTCGCGCTCCAGCAGCAGCACGCGCCGCCCGACGTCGGCGATCTCGGTCGCGGCGACCAGGCCCGAGAGCCCGGCTCCGACGACGACCTCCGACCCCGCCATCACTCCACCCTGATCCGCCGGACCCGTTCGAGATGGTCGCGGCTGTTGGCGCCGGACATGGTGCGGCTCTTCTGCCGGTTGTTGCTGCCGACGCGCCGGTCGCCGGTGCGGAGATTGCCGACGGCGACGTCGGTCTTCTTCTCGAACTCGTGCCGCTTGTCCCGGTTGCGGTAATAGCGGTAGATGCCGATGTAGGTCCCCAGGAACACCGCCGGGCCCAGCAGGAAGGGGAAGGCGATCCCGGCGGCGCCGTCCCCGGAGTCGGCCAGCAGCATCGCGGCGGTCGGGTCCGCGGCGATCTCAGCGAGCAGCGGGTGCATGCGGGCCTCCTCGGGGGTGGTCGGTCGTGGTCGGCGTGCTCATCAGAAGAACATGTAGGCGAGGCCGGCGAGCGCGCCGACCACGGCGGCGACGGTGCCCGCGGCGCAGGAGGCGGCGAAGATCTTCGGATGGGAGACGGGCACGGAGCCCATCGTGGTGCCGGTGCGGCCGTTGACGGCGATGTAGTGGGTGAGCGCGCCCTCGCCCTTGGCGGAGTCGGCGTAGCTGTACAGCCACACAGGCACGTAGATCGACACCCAGCGGGTGCCGTGCACGGCCACGCCCTCCTCCTTCCAGCGCACCCCGCGGTCGTAGCGGGAGATGGTGGGGGCGGCCTTCGCCCGCGCGATCGCGAGGAACTTGTCCTCCACCTCGGCGTCGACGTCCTGGATGTTCAGGTCGCGCCGCTCGGAGGTGAAGCCCTTGAGGTAGTTCGAGTTGTAGGTGACCGCGTTCTCGGTGTCGTAGGGCTGGACGGCGTTGAGGATGTTGTTGGTCGCCTGATGGTCCTCGTCCGCGTCGAACCGGCTCGCGGACTCGACGGTGAGGTCGTCGACCAGCAGATCGAAGGCGCGCTGGACGGCGTAGACGTCCGCGTCGTAGTAGGTCTCGGTGACGTAGTCGTCCTTGCCCACGCGACGCCGGACCGTGTACTCGCGGGTGGTCACCTCGCCGGTGCCGCGCAGCACGGCGTGCATGTTCCCGTCGACCACGAGATACGGGATGTACACGCCCATCACGTTCTCGGGCACGAACTCCCGCGTGAAGCGGCCCAGCGCGAAAGTCTTGCGCTTCCCGGCGAAGGCGTCGATCCGCTCGACCGCCTCCTCGCGGGTGAGCAGGAAGGGCAGCACCGCGTCCGGCACCGCGCCGTTGGGGATCTGCGAGTTGATCGAGAGGGTCTGACGGCACCAGTGGCAGCGTGCCTGCATCTGCTGGTCGACGTTGAGGACGATCTCCGCGCCGCAGCCCTGGCACTTCAGGGTCACGGTGGTGAGGTCCTCGCGCACGTCCGCGGTGCCGGAGGCCATGGTGTGGCCGCGCAGCTCCGCGATCGAGGAGTCGAGCCCGAAGCGCTGCTCGGCGATGTCCTCGTTCCAGCTGTGGCGGCAGTACGAGCACACCAGCGCCTTCGCGGTCAGCGAGTACTGGATCTCGGTGCTGCCGCAGCGGGGGCACTTGTTCAGCCCGTCGTCACGGCCGGAGCTCGTGTCGATGATCCGCTCAGAGCTGTGGCCGGCGGCGGCCTCGGCGGCGCGCGCGACGGCCTCGTCCCCGAGCATCGGGGCGCCGGAGCCGCCGTCGTCGGTCACCGACGGCGGCTGCGGCGGGCGCGCCCACGGCGGGCCCTGCGGATCCTGCGGAGGGGGCGAGGTCATCGAGGGAGTGCTCCGGGAGTGCGGGCGCGACTCAGAGGCCGAGCGCGGCCTTCTTCGCCGCCTCGTAGTCCTCCTCGCTGATCAGCCCCTGCTCCAGCATCTGCTTGTACTGGGCGAGCTTCGCGACGGGGTCCTCCTGCGCGGGAGCGGCCTGCTGCTGCGGGGCCTGCTGCCCCTCGGCGGGGGCCTGCTGCTGCGGGGTGCCCTGCTGGCCGGGCGGCGCCCACGGCTGGACGGGGTTGACCATCCCGCCGGCGGCGCCCATGCCCGCCCCGAACATCGCCAGTCCCGCGCCGCCGCCGTTCTCACCCGCAGCCTGCACGCCGCGCGCGGCGGCCTGGTTCATGAACGACTGCGAGCGGGCGCCGGAGAGCGCGTCGGCCTTCTGCACGTCGGCCAGCAGCTCGCGGGTGCGCTGGTCGTACTCGATCGACACGATCGCGGTCTTCACGATCGCGAGCCCGCGGTCGCTGGACCAGCGGTAGCCCTCCTCGACGGCGGCCGAGAGCGACTGGGCGAAGCCGACCGAGTCGCCCTGGATGCGGGAGATGCGGTTGCCCTTGTCGGGATCGTTCGTGTAGCGGGAGAACGCCTGGGCGAGGGAGCCGACGACCTCCTGGAACATCTGGTTGCCGGCCGCGTTGTCGGGGTCGGAGAAGTCGAACACCGGGGCGTTCGCGGAGATGAACGAGGCGGGCACGAAGTTGTGCACGAACAGCAGCGGGTCGATGATCCGCAGCGTGTAGGAGCCGCGCGTGACCGCGCCGACCTGCGCATTGAGATACGCGTCGTCCCAGTAGATCTCCGACTGGGTGCCGAAGCGGTTGTCGGGGATCTCCTTGAGGCTGACGTAGAAGGCGAGCTGCTGCGAGGAGGGGCGTCCGCCGTACTTGAATCGCTCCCAGGAGGTGCCCACGGTCGAGGCGAGCAGGTCGTCGCCCGCGAAGACGGAGCGGGCGTCCGGGGAGGAGTCGTTGAACTCGTAGCCGCCGGCCTCGGTGATGAGGCCCGTCGCGCGGCCGTCGACCACGGTGATGAGCCCGTACCCCTGGGGCACGAGGATCTTCGAGCCGTTGGTGATGACGTTCTCGGAGCCGCGGGTGTTCGAGCCGCGGCCGGCGTTGGTGCCCTGCGGGACCGCCGGGAACAGCGCCGCCGTCTGCGGCAGCCCGTTCGGGACGGTGAGGAAGTCCTTCCACTGATCGGCGAGCATCCCGCCGACCGCGCCCTTGAATGCCTGGATGAATCCCATGTGAGCTCCTTCGTCGCCCCCGACGTTGTGATCGCGGCCATGCTACCGCCCGTCCCCGGGCGCCCGCTGGGCGCCCGGCTACAGTTCCCCCATGGACCTGCTGCGGCTGCTCGAGCGCCGACAGGTCCCCCTCTATCTCGCCGCGATCGCGGCCGGGGTCCTGCTCGGTGTCGCGGCGCCGGGCACCGCCCCTGCCCTCGAGCTCGCCGTCGAATCCGCGATCGCCGCGCTGCTGCTGGTGACCTTCCACGGCATCCCCCTCACCCGCCTGGGCGCCGCCCTCGCAGGCCCCCGCTTCCTGCTCGCGCTACTGGCGGTGAACCTGCTCGCGGTGCCGCTGATCGTGTGGGCCCTGACCCGCCCGCTCGCCGGCTCGCCCGATCTGCTCCTCGGCGCGCTGCTGGTGCTGCTCGCCCCGTGCATCGACTACGTCGTGGTGTTCACGGCCCTGGCCCGCGGCGCGCACGAGAAGCTCCTGGCCGCGACCCCGATGCTGATGCTGGGGCAGATCCTGGCGCTGCCGGTGCTGCTCCCGCTGCTCGGCGGCGGCGCGGCGACCGCCGCGATCGACCCCGCCCCGTTCCTCCGGGCGCTCGTGCTGCTGGTGCTCCTGCCGCTGCTGGCCGCCGCGCTGCTGCAGCGCCTGGTCCCCCGCCTCGACCTCGCCCCGGCGATGGTGCCGCTGATGATCCTGGTGCTGCTCGCCGTCACCGCCTCGCAGACCCCGCGGGTGCTCGGCGCGGGCGGCGCGCTGCTCGCCCTCGTGCCCGTCTACGCGGCCTTCCTCGTGCTCGCCACGGGAGCGGGCCTGCTGATCGCGCGCCTGCTGCGCCTGGACGCCCCCACCGCCACCGCCGTGACCTTCTCCGGCGCGACCCGCAACTCGCTCGTGGTGCTGCCGCTGGCGCTCGCGATGCCGACCCCGCTCGCCCCCGCGGCCGTGGTCACCCAGACCCTCGTCGAGCTGATCGGGATGGTGGTGCTGGTGCGGGTGGTGCCGCGGCTGATCAGCCGGTGATGTCGAACCGTGCCAGGCGCTTGCGGTCGCCGCTGTTCTGCAGGTCCAGCAGCTGGGCGTAGATCCCGCCGGAGGCGGCGAGCTCGGCGGGGGTGCCGATCTCGTCGATCCGTCCGTCCTCGAGGGTGATGATCCGGTCCACGGCCGCGATGGTCGAGAGGCGGTGGGCGATGATCAGGGAGGTGCGGCCCTCCATCAGCTCGTCCAGGCCCTTCTGCACCTGCCGCTCCGCCTTCGTGTCCAGGGCCGAGGTCGCCTCGTCGAGCACGAGCACCGGCGCGTCCTTGAGGATCGCGCGCGCCACCGCGATGCGCTGGCGCTGCCCGCCGGAGAGCTTCAGCCCCCGCTCGCCGATCACCTGCTCGTAGCCGCCGGGGAAGCGGCGCACGAAGCTGTCGGCGTTGGCGCGGCGGGCCGCGTCGGCCACCTCCTCGTCGCTCGCGCCGGGCCGGCCGTAGGCGATGTTCTCCCGCAGGGTGCCGGAGAACAGGGAGGCGTCCTGGAAGACGACGCCGATGCGGGAGCGCAGCTCGTCCAACGGCAGCTCGGTGCTGGTGCGTCCCACCACCTCGATCTCGCCCGCGCGGGGCTCGTACAGGCCCAGCAGCAGGTTCACGATCGTGGACTTCCCGCCGCCGGACTCGCCGACCAGCGCGACCTTCTCCCCGCGGGCGACGGAGAAGTCGATCCCGTGCAGCACGTCCTCGCCGTCCTCGTAGGCGAAGGACACGTCCCGGAAGCGGACCACCGGGGCGCCGGGCACCGGCTCGATCGCCGGCGGCGGCACGTCGTCCTCGGCCCGGGCGAGCATCGCGGCGGTGCGCGGGTCGACCTCGGTCTCCATCACGCGGAAGTAGTCCTTGGACCCGGCGATGGCGCGCTGGGAGGAGTCGATCACCCAGCTCATCGACTCCACCGGGGCCTTGGCCATGCTCATCAGCTGCACCAGCAGCACCATCTCGCCGAGTGTGAAGGCGCCCTGGACCGTGCGCACGAAGATGATCACGTAGATGCCGAAGAAGACGAGGTTCAGCACCGCGCGGCGGATCACGTCCATGCGGTGCCAGTGCGTGGACTGGGCGCGGGTGGTGGCGTCGGTGGACCAGAAGCGCCGACGGAAGTCCTCGAGCTCCGAGCGCTCGCGCACGAAGGACTTCACGACCCGGATCTGGCCGACGACCTCGGCGAAGCGGCCGGAGGCGATGTCGACCTGCTCGTTCTTCTCCCCCTCGAGCCGCTGCCACTTCACGGAGGTGAGCGAGGTCAGCCACACGTACAGCGGGAACACGATCAGCAGCAGCGCGGCCAGCGGCCAGGCGTACCAGGCGCTGATCGCGAGCACCGCGACCGTGGTGATCAGCATCGACGCGAAGGAGTTCGACATCATCTTCGCGAAGTTCGTGATCTCGGTGATCGAGCGGTTCAGCCGCGCCACGATCGTGCCGGTGATCTCCCCGTCGAACCAGCGCTGGGGCAGGTGGAGGAGCTTGTCGTAGTAGCGCACCGAGAGGATCGTGCGCATCCGGTTGCTCATCACGTCGCCGAACCAGCCGCCGATGTTCGACACGACGGTGTTGAACAGCTCCGCGACCAGCACGGCGGCCGCGATCAGCACCACGGCGCGCACGGCGGCGGAGGTGGGGGTCTGCCCGCCGACGGCCCCGGCGACCGTGTCGGTCGCGTGCCCGATCAGGAAGGGGACGGCGAGCGCCGCCGCCGCGGTGAGCACCGAGCAGACGATGATCGCGGCGTACAGCGGGGCGAGAGCACGGGTGAAGCGCACGATGCGCAGGAGGGATGCCACGTCCCACCACCTTACGGAGGCGGCGCGGCGCGGTCCATGAGCCGCCTCACCCGGGCGCGACGCCCTGAGCGAACCGGCCGGCTCCCTCGTGCCTGCTCACTCGTCCTTCGGTCCGACGATCCCCAGCAGCACCCCGAGCGTGGCCCGCTCCCCCGCCCGGCGTCGACGGACGCAGCCGGCGGCGAGCGCATAGGGCACGAGCATCACGAAGCCGACGGCGCTCAGCAGCAGGATCGCGACGACGATCGAGCCGGTCTGCTCGCTGCCTTCGGCGCCGGTGCGCGCGACGAGCAGTGCGGCGGCGATGTTGCGCTGGCTGGTGAGGATCGCGGGTCCGTCCGGGACGGTGAGGGTGTCCCCGGCGAGATCGCCGGCGAAGCGGCCCGCCACGAAGGCGAGGGAGACGAGACCCGCAGCGACGAGGAGCACCGGGGAGAGCAGCAGGTCCAGCACGAGGCCGGAGTTCGCGCCGAAGCCGGAGAGGAACATCAGCACCGCCGAGACCGCGGCGACGCCGCCCGCGATCCGGGCGAAGAGATCGGCGCGTCCCGGCCAGACCGCGGCGATGACGATGCCGGCGGTCATCGGGGAGAGCATCGTGCCCAGCAGCAGCTGGGCGACGGACCAGCCGTGCACCTCGACGTCCCGCAGCAGGAAGGGCACCACCAGCGGCATGAAGGCGATCGATCCCAGCAGCAGCACCGCCATCGGCCCAGCGGTCTCGCCGTAGGGGATGCGGGCCATCGCCCCGAGCTGCAGCACGAACGGGGCGCCGGCCGCGCACAGCGCGATGACGAACCCCTCCCCCGTGTGGTGGGGCAGCAGGCCGCCGAGCAGCCAGATGAGCAGGGTGCCGACGGCCGGCACGACGACGAAGTTCGCGCCGAGGACGGCGAGGACGGTGCGCCGGTCCCGCAGCTGGTCGCGGAAGGCGCGCAGCGGGGTGCGCAGCCCCATCGAGAGCATGGAGGCGATCGCGAAGGCGGGCACGCTGATGTCGATCAGCGCGCCGAGCAGGGCCTCGATCGAATCCACCCCGGCAGACTACGCGTCACCCGTGGCGGGGGCTCAGATCCAGCCGTTGTCCGAGGCGGTCCTCACCGCCTCTGCCCGGTTCGCGACCCCCAGCTTCCCGATCGCGGCGGAGACGTGGTTGCGCACCGTCCCCTCGGAGAGGAACAGCCGCCCGGCGATCGCGGCGGTGGTGCCGCCGACGGCCGCGGCCTGCAGCACCTCGGTCTCCTTCGCGGTCAGGGGGCTCGGGCCGACGGCGAGGGACTGGGCGGCGAGCTCGGGGTCCACCACCCGCAGTCCCTGGTGGACGCGACGGATCGCGTCGACGAACCGCTCGACGGGGGTGTCCTTGACCATGAACCCGCCGGCCCCGGCCTCCATGGTGCGGCGCAGGTAGCCGGCCCTGCCGAAGGTGGTCAGCACGATGATCCGCGGGGCGCCGTCGGTGCCCTGCAGCTTCTCGGCCACGCCGATACCGTCGGCCGGTGCACCGTCGGCCCCGGCGGGCATCTGGACGTCCAGCAGCAGCACGTCGGGGTGCTGCTCCGCGACGAGCTCGAGGGTCTCGGCGCAGGTCGCGGCCTCCCCCACCACCTCGAGGTCGGGCTCCAGGCGCAGCAGGGCGGCGAGGCCGCCGCGGAGGATGGCCTGGTCGTCGGCGACGGCGACGCGGATCATGCCGCCCGGTCCATGGTCGCGACGAGAGTGGTGCCGGTCTCGGAGGAGTCGACCTCGAGCCGTCCCCCGGCGAGCACGACGCGGGCCTCGAGGCCCTGCAGACCGCTGCGGGAGGCGCCGTGGGGGATGCCGATGCCGTCGTCGGCGACGGTCACCGCGTCCTCCTCGACGGTGATCCGGGCGCGCGTGGCGCGGGAGTGGCGCACGATGTTGGTGACCCCTTCGCGGATCACGTAGCCGAACAGCTCGGCGAGGTCCTCGTGCAGGGGCGGCAGGGCGGTGGGGACCTCGGCCTGGATCCCGACGGTGCCGAGCACGGTGCGGGCGGAGGCGATCTCGGTCGCGGCGCGCACGGTCTGCATGCCGGAGGCGGTGGCGCGCACGTCGGCGAGCGCCTGCCTCGTCGTGGTCTCGATGTGCTCGAGCTGGGCGCGGGCGGCCTCGGGGTCGCTCTCCAGCAGGCGCCGGGCGAGCTGGGCGGAGATCGTCAGCGAGGTGAGGGAGTGGCCGACGAGGTCGTGCAGGTCCCGCCCGATCCTCTCCCGCTCGGCGGCGACGGCGAGCACGGCGTTGCGGCGGTGGGCGGCCTCGAGCTGCTCCTGCAGCACCTGCTGGCGGATGCCGTGCCCGATGCCCCAGGACATGATCGTGCCCATCACGGCGAAGCCCGCCGCGATCGGCTGACCGGCCACGAGCGCGATCGCCATGACGGTGAGGCTCATCAGCAGCATCGAGGGCACCGCCCACCGCCAGGGCAGCAGCAGCACATGTGTCATGGCCTGGAACATCACCATGTAGAGCACGTTCAGGCCGATCACCGGGATCAGCACCAGCAGGATCCCGGTGCACAGCGCGAACCAGATCAGCCGCACCCGCCGCGGGTACAGCGCGATCCCAGTGGTGGCGGCGAACATCGCCCCGTACACGAGCAGCAGCGCGGTGGCGAGCACCATCGTCGGCCCGGGCGCCTGCATCCAGCCGACCACGATCGGGACCAGCACGAACATCACCGGCGGGAGGGAGAACGCGAGCCCGCCCGACTCCCGCGCGGCCCGGAGCACGCCGCGCGGGGTGAGGGGCCGGGCGGCGGCCTCCTCCCCCGGCTCGGCGGGGTCGCGGGCCCACCGCCCCCAGTCCGGGGCGTCGGGGGTGCTCATGGCGGTCATTGTGCCAGCGTCCCTCATCGCCGCTGCAGACCCACCGCCCGGGACATGCTCACCATGCACAGCGCCCCGAGCACGAGGGTCCACACCCCGATCACGACCAGGCCCGTCACCGGCAGCTCCGCCCCCTGCAGGGACCACTCCCCCAGGCTCGAGATCCAGTAGGTGGGCAGCGCGCGGCCGAGGTCCTGCATCCACTGCGGGAACATCTCCAGCGGCATCCACAGCCCGCCGAAGATCGCCATCGCCATCATCGTCACCACGCCCCCGGCCATCGCGGCGGCGCCCCGGAGCACCATGCCGAGCACGAGCCCGATGAGGATCGTGGGCAGCAGGCCCAGCCACAGCACCACGAGGGTGAGCAGGAACCGGCCGGGCGAGGCCTCGACCCCGGTGGCGAGCCCCACGAGGCCGACGGCCGCGAGCGCGGGGACGATCACGGCGCTCGCGGCGATCACGGAGCCGACGAGGAAGGAGCGGGGCGAGAGCCCGGCGACGACCAGCTGGCGCAGGAAGCCGTTGCGCTGGTCCTCCTGGATCTGGGTGCCGGCGGTGACTGCGGCGCCGAGACCGCCGTAGGCGGCCATGTTGATCATGATCAGCCCGCGCGCCTGTCCCTCGGCCTCGGCGCCGAACATCATCGAGAACAGCAGGTACATCCCCACCGGCAGCGCGATGGTGAAGACCATGAAGGCGACGTTCGTGAGCGTCATGGCGGTGGTGTGGGCGGCGTAGCGCAGGGTGCGGGTCGCGGCCGAGGGCGCTGCGGCGGTGCGGGGTGCGGGGGCGGTCATGGCGGGGCTCCTGTCGTGGGCAGGGCGGGCGGCGGGGTCGGCGGCGCTCATCGCGCGGCCTCGTCCTCGTGCTCGGTGATCCGCAGGAACGCCTCCTCGAGGCCCGGGGCGGACACGAGCACGTCGTGCACGTCGCCGGCGAGCGGGCCGGTGAACAGCGCGGAGAGGGCGGCGTCGGAGTCCGCGCACACGGCCCGCACCCGTCGGTCGTCGGTCTCGTCGACCTCGGCGCTGTCCACGCCGGGCAGCGCCGCGACCTGCTCCGGGGCGATCCCTCGCAGCGTGATCACCCGCCCGGCGACGACGGCGGCGATCTCGGCGCCGGTCCCGTCGGCGACGACGCGGCCGCGGTCCATGACGACCACGCGGCCCGCCTCCCGCTCGGCCTCCTCGAGGTGGTGGGTGGCGAAGACGACGGTGCGGCCGCTCGCGGCGACCCGGCGCATCTGCTGCCAGAAGGCGCGGCGGGCACTGATGTCCATGCCGACGGTCGGCTCGTCCAGCAGCAGCACCTGCGGGTCGCCGAGCAGTGCGATCGCGAAGCGGACCCGCTGGGACTGGCCGCCGGAGAGGGCGCTGATCCGCCTCGGCTTGAGCTCGGCGATGTCGGCGCTGTCGACGACGTCGGCCATCGGCATCGGATGCGCCTGCAGGGAGTGGAGCATCCGCAGCATGGTGCGGACCCTCTGGTCGGGCAGCAGCGCCCCGGCTTGCAGCATCGTGCCGATCAGTCCGGTGCGGGTCGCGGTGGTGGGATCGGTGCCGAGCACGCGGACGCTGCCCTGCTCCGGGGCCGCGAGCCCCACCATCATCTCCATGGCGGTGGACTTCCCGGCACCGTTCGGGCCGAGCAGCGCGACGATCTCGCCGGGGCGGATCTCGAGGTCGAGTCCGTCGAGGGCGCGGACCTCGCCGTAGCTGCGGGTGACGCCGCGCAGGCTGAGCGCCGCGGTCCGGGCGGGGGCGATGGTGGTCATGGCTCCACGATCCCGTCGGGGGAGCCGTCGCCCCAGCCCCCGCGATCACGTCCGCCCCATGACAGTCGTCATGGGCGCGGCGGGCTACGCTGGATCGGTGCTGATCAGACAGGTGCTCCCCTTCGATGCCGCCGTCACCTCGGACCTGCGGATCGACGACGGGGCGATCGTCGAGCTCGGTGTGTCGCTGCCGCGCCGCGCCGGCGAGGAGGTCCTCGACGCGGACGGTGCGCTCGCGATCCCGGGGCTCTGGGACCAGCACGTGCACACCGGTCAGCTCGCCCAGGCCCATGCCCGCCTCGACACCACCGGCGCCGGCAGCGTCGGAGTGCTCCTGGAGCGGGTGCGCGCCGAGCTCGCCGCGCGGCGCGAGACCGGGGCGGCGGGCGCGGCGCTGATCGGCTTCGGGCACCGCCTGGTCGACTTCGCGATCCCGCCGACGGTGCCGGCGCTCGACGAGGCGACCGGTGCGGTGCCGACGGTGCTGATCGGCGGCGACGCTCATCACGCCTGGCTGAACTCCGCCGCGCTGCGCGCCCTGGGCCTGCCGCCGCGGGACGGGATCGTCGCCGAGGAGGACTGGTTCGCGCTCGCGCCGCGCCTGCCCGAGCTGCCGGGGGTCGCCGAGTCCGTCGCGACCGGTGCGGCGATGCTGCAGCGCCAGTCCCTGCAGCGCGGGGTCGTCGGCCTGGTGGACATGGAGTGGGGCAGGCCCTGGGAGTCCTGGCCGCGCCGCAGCCCGCGGACGCGGATCCGCACCGCCGTCTACCCCGAGGAGCTCGCCGCGGCGCCGGGACCGACGGGCACGGTGCTGGATTCGTCGGGCCTGGTGACGATGGGCCCGCTGAAGGTGATCGTCGACGGGGCGCTCGGCTCCCACTCGGCGTACACCCGCGAGGCCTACACCGACGGGCACGGCTACGCCGGCCACGGGGTGCTCAGCGTCGGCCCCGAGGCGCTGCGCGAGGCCCTCGCCGAGGCGAAGCGGCGCGGCTTGAGCGCCGCCGTCCACGCGATCGGGGACGCCGCCGCGCAGGTCGCCCTCGCCGCGATCGCCGAGGTGGGGATCGCGGCGAGGATCGAGCACGCCCAGATGCTCACCGACGACGACATCGACGCCATGGCCGCGCTCGGGGTGGCAGCCTCCGTGCAGCCCGCGCACCTGCTGGACGACCGGGACGCGACCGAGGCGATCTGGCCCGGCCACGGCACGCAGGCGTTCCGCCTCCGTGACCTGCGGGAGGCCGGCGTCGCGCTCACCCTCGGCTCCGACGCGCCGGTCGCTCCGCTGGATCCGTGGCTGGCGATGGCCGCGGCCGTGCACCGCAGCGCCGACGAGCGCCCCGCCTGGCATCCCTCCCAGCAGCTCCAGCCGCGCGAGGCCCTGGCCGCCTCGACCGACGGGATCGGGAGGCTCGACGTCGGCGGCCCCGCGGACATCGTCCTCCTCGAGGAGGCGGACGAGCTCTTCGCCGACGTCCCCGTCGGCGCGGGCGGCCTCATGGACGAGGCCGCGGCCCGCGAGGCGGCGGCGCGGCTGCGCGCCGTGGACCCGCTCGCGACCGTGGTCGCCGGGCGCCTCGAGTCGCAGCGGTAGACGGAAGCGACGCTCAGCCCTCCATGCCTCAGCCCTTCATACCCGAGTGGGCGAGCCCCTCGACCACCCGGCGCTGCAGCACGATGAACAGGATCATCAGCGGCAGCATCGCCATGAACGCCGCGGCCATCATCACCGGGTAGTCGGTGGTGAACTGGCCCTGCAGCGTGGACAGGCCCACGGCGAGGGTGGTGCGGACGTCGTAGGTCGCCACGATCAGCGGCCACATCAGGTCGTTCCAGGAGGCGAGCGCCGTGAGGATCGCGACCGCGCTCAGCGCCGGGCCGGACAGCGGGAACATGATCCGCCAGAAGGTCTGCCAGGGGCTCGCGCCGTCGAGCCGCGCCGCCTCCTCGAGGGAGCGCGGCATGCCCAGGTAGTGCTGGCGCATCAGGAAGGTGCCGAAGGCGCTGCTCTCGAACGAGTACAGCTCCACGAGGTTCGGCGGGTAGTTCGCCGGGTCGAAGCCCTCGAGCTCGCTGAGGTCCTGCAGCATCTCGTGGGAGGCGTAGAGCTCGAAGTTCGGGCCGTTGATCCAGAACACGTCGGGCAGGTCGTCGCCCTGCGCCTGGATGCGGAGCCGTTCGAAATACGGGCCGAAGGCCGTGGTCGAGATGCTCACGCCGATGCCCGGGAAGTGCTACTGGAAGGCGTCGACGATCTCGATCATGGCCGGCTCCTGCGCCTTGTCCCAGATCCCGAAGGTGATCTCGTCCTCGGTGTCGGCGGTCGCCGGCGGTCCGAGAGCGGGATCGACCTCGGGGTCCGACGAGCATCCGGCGAGCGCCGCCGCGCCCGCCGCCCCGGCCAGGCCGGGGAAGGTTCGTCTGGAGGTCACGTGAACTCCTTTGTCCGACAGATCACACGAGCGCCAACGTCAACCCATTCACTCGGCGTTCCGCACGATGTGCAGGGCCTGCGCGATGAGCACGCCCTGCAGCGGGAGCCGCCCGTACGCGATCGCCCGACGGCGCGGCCGGGCACGGCGCCAGTCGTACGCCATCTGCACGTTCGCGGGGAACACCGCGACGAACAGCGCCGCCGCCGCGGCTCCTCCCAGGCGCCTGGTCCGGGGCGCGGCCAGCAGCCCCGCCACGGCGAGCTCGGCGACGCCCGAGGCATAGGTGTATCCGCGCGCGGGTCCCGGCAGCGCGGGCGGGACGATCGTGTCGAAAGGCTCGGGCCGGAGCATGTGCAGCGTCCCCGCCCCGGCGAGCAGGGCGCCGAGGAATCCAGCGGTGCGGCGGCCGCGGCTCATGCGCCTGCGCCCACGGCCGGCAGCACGCAGAACTCGTTCCCGGAGGGGTCGCGGAACACGCGCCAGGGCAGCTCGCCCCAGTCCGGGAAGAACTCCTCGCCTCCCCGTGCGGAGATCCCAGCCGCGACGGCGTCCGGGTCGTCGTCCGGCTCGAGCCGCACGTCGAGGTGGATCGGGTTCTTGGCCCCGGGCTGCTTCGGCGCCGGCTCCGGGCACAGCTCGAGGAGGGGGCCTCGTCCCGAGGGGTGGCGCAGGGTGCGCGGCGCGACGCCCGTCGCGGGCGTCCAGCCGCTCAGCCAGGCCCAGAACTCCGCATCCCGTGCGGGGTCGGCGGAGTCCATCGGCAGGGCCGCGATCGGTCCGGTGCCGGTGTACGCCTCGCGCTCTTCCATCACGCAGAGCGCGCCGCGCTCGGGGTCGCCGAGCACGATCCAGGGGACCTCGCCCTGTCCGATGTCGAGGTCGCTCGCGCCGAGCCCGCGCAGCCGCTGCGCGACCTCCTGCTGCGCGGCGCCGCCGAGCACGTCGAGATGGAGGCGCTGCGGGGAGTGGTTCGGCTCCGGGACCCGCGCGAAGCACAGGTCGAGATAGGCATCGCCGTGGATGCTCAGCCTGGTCTCGTAGATGTCGGGCTCGTCGGTGAGGGTGGTGGTGCCGACGGCCGCCTCCCAGAAGCGGCCCAGGCGCTGCGGGTCCAGGGCGTCGATGCCGAGGTTCTCGAGGAACATCCCGCCACCCTATGGCCGCCGAGGCTCACGGTGGAAGAACCGTCAGGTCAGGGAAGGAGCGTGCGAGTCGTGCGTCGAGGGTGAGCTCTCGCACGGCCCGGACACCCGCCCACCCCGTCGGCCGAAGGACCACCACCGCCGGCGCCGGGTCGGCGGCGCGGCATCCGGCGGTGAGGGGTCCGAGGACACGGCAGGACCCGTTGCCCGCACCCGACGCCAGCGCGCGACCGCGTCGTCCCCGTCCCACGCCGGCGCCAGCATCCGCTGGAAGGGGTTCGTGCGCCGGTCCTCGTGGACGCGCTCGGTGAAGTCCGCGGCGTACTCGCGCACAGCCTGCTCGTCGGGCAGCGCGGCGAGGGTCTCGTCGCGGCGCTCGTACTCCTTGCGCAGCAGCACCACGACGGGCAGCAGCGCCTCGGAGTCGATGTCGCCGCTGGCGATGCGCTGGTTGACCCACCAGTCGGGGTCGTGGGTGTCCGGCAGGTCCAGGGGCTTACCGGCGCCGGGCAGGTCGTCGAAGTCGCCGCGCCGCGCGGCCGCCTCGATCGCCGACTCGATGCGGGCCACGCCCGGGTCCATCGACGGCGTGCTCACGCGCCCTCGGCGAGCTCCGCGAGCCGGTCGATCGAGGCCATGAGCTTCTCCGGCGTCATCTGCCGCGCCTTCGCGAGCCGCCCCTCCTGCGAGGCGGGCAGGTCGGCGAAGTCGTAGACGTGGGTGACCAGGGTGCGCCCGTCCTCGAGCGGCTCGAGGACCCAGCCCCACTGGTGGCCGGCCGGCCGCTCGCCGTGGGGAGCGGGGCGCCAGGCGATCTCGCGCCCCTCGACGAAGGCGACGACGTGGTTGTCGCGCACCCCGCCGTTGCGATTGGTCATCACGAACACGTCGCCGGCGGCGCGGACCCGCTGGCCGGCCTCGGCGCCTGCGAGGTTGTCGTTGCCGTCCCAGCGCGGCTGCTCGGCCGGGTCGGCGATGAGGTCGAAGAGGGTGGCGGCGGGGGCGGCGATCTCGCGGGAGGCCGTGACGACGGCGTGGGCGTTCATGGCTCCATCGTGCCATCACGCGGGGCGGTGTCGTCGAAGACGTCGATCGACCCGGCATAGTTCGCGACCCACACCCGGCCGTGGGTGGGCTCGTAGGTGATGCCGATCGGGTTCTGGCCCACCTCGACGGTCTGGATCTCCTCGAGCGTCTCGGCGTCGAACTTCGTCACGGTGTTCGCGTGGTAGTTCACGACGTACAGGGCGAGCCCGTCGGGCGAGATCGCCATGGTGCGCGGCTCCCGGCCGGTGGCGACCTCGCGCAGCACCTCGCCGGTGGCGGTGTCGAGCTCGAGCAGCCGATCGTCCCCGGACTCGGTGAGGTACATGCGGGACGCGTCCGGGGAGAGCACCAGATGGCGGGGCTTGCGGCCGGTCTCGAGCACCAGCTCGCTCTCGCCGGTCTCGAGGTCCACGCGATACAGCTCGTCGGCGTACATCGCGGTGACATAGGCGGTGCGGTTGTCGGGCAGCACCACGGAGCCGCGCGGTGCGGAGTCGACGGGGATCTGCCGCACCTCCTCGCCCCGCTCGAGGTCGACGACGGAGACGCTCGAGTCGCACCAGTTCGAGACCAGCGCGACGGATCCGTCGGGCGAGAGGGAGATGAACTTCGGGACCCGTCCCACCTCGATGACCTGGTCCCATTCCTTCGTCTCGAGGTCGAGCCGGTACACGGCGCTGTTCCCGATCGCGTCGCCGGCGGCGCAGTCGTCGGTCGCGGTCTCCCCCGCCCCGGGCCCCTTGAGCGAGTACTGGGAGACGTAGGCGAACCTCCCGTCGGGCGAGAACACCGCCTCGACCGGCGCACCCGTCGTCTCCCCGGCGCGGTCGGGGTACCCGAACTCGGCGAGGTCCACGGTGTCGGGGACCGTCGCGGCGAGCTCGAGGCTGCTCGCGTCGTACAGCGTGGAGGTGTGGTTGTACATCATGTTGTTCGCGATGACGTCCCCGGCCGGGCTCGCGACCACGGACTTCGGCGAGATGTCCCCGGTGATCCGGTCGCGGTGCACGAGCCGGGTCGCGTTCGAGGGGTCGCCGATCGGCTCCCGCACGGCCGCCTCGGCGGGAGAGGCAGCGTCCTCAGGACGCAGCATCGAGGTGCCGAGCCCCGTGACCGCACCGCCGGCGAGCACGAGCGAGAGGATCGCCATCGCCACGGTGAACTGGTGCGAGCTGCGGCCGCGGCTCGGCGGCTTCCTGCGATGCTTCGCCTCCACAGCGCCCCCTGACCGCTCTGCCCGATTCCTCAGGCATGAACCTACGGGGCGGAGCAGGGCGATGGTGTCAGGCGCGCACGGCAGGCGTGTCGCTCAGCCCGTCCGCCTGCCCTGCATCACGACCTCGTGGAAGAGCAGCTCATACCCGAGCTTCTCGTTGACCTGGATCATCCACGGGTTCACGTGCGAGTTCCAGGTGACCAGCGAGCGCAGCTGCGGGGCGAGCTCGGCGAGGCGCCGGTGGGTGGCGACCTTGAGCCCGAGGCCCAGCCTGTGCCCGCGGTGCTCGGGCATGACCAGGGTGTTCTCCTGGTAGCCGAGGGTGCTGCCGGGCGCCTCGTGCACGTGCACCTCGGAGTTGCCGACAAACTCGCCGTCCGGCGCGACAGCCACCGCGACGATTCGGATCGTGCCCGCCTCGCGCATCCGCCGCTCGCTCACGCGGATCCGCTCGGGGGTGTACTCGGCGGGCTCGTGCTCGACCTCCTCGTCGGGCTCGTCGATCTCGAGCTGGGTGAGCAGCCGGCCGTAGGCGCTCAGGTGCTCCTCGGGGATCTCCCCGACCCACTGCTCGATCCGGTACTCGCCGCGCTTCTGCGCCGACTCGGCCTCGAGCGCGTCGAGCCGGGCGGGGTCCAGCGGCAGCGGCAGCGCCCGGCACACGGCGAGGTTCTTGCGGGTCACGCCGAGCCGGGCGGCGATCCGGTGCACGGGGTGGGCGGGATCCTCCGGGTCGACGCCCGCCTCGATCTCGCCGTACGCCTCGACGAGCGTGCGGCCGGACTGCTCGATCGCGGGCAGCAGCGCCTCCTCCACCAGCGCGGTCGCGATGCCCTGCCCCCGGTGCGCGGGATGCACGGCGACGCCGACGGAGATCGACTCGAGGTTCTCCTGCTGCGGCGTGAAGGTCATCGCGCGGCCGACGAGCATCTCCCCACCCTCGAGCGTCTCGGCGAGCGCGATCCAACGCCGCACCGTCCAGTACGGGGTGTCCTCGAGGCCGGCGCGCAGCTGCGCGAGGCTCTCCTCCTGATGACCGCCGTAGACGTGGTCGTCCAGCGCCTGCTCAAGGGCGCGGTACTGCTCGAGCTCCAGGTCGGAGGAGGTGTCCAGGGGACGGATCGTCAGCTGCATGCGCGCAGTCCACCACGGCGCGGGACCACCGGTCGACGGAATATCCTCGAGCCTCCTTGACCCTCCCCTCGGGGCAGGGCCCAGCGTGGTCCGCGCCGGGACGGACCCGGCGCCCGGGACCGGGCGAGGCACGACGGAGGAACGCATGGACGAGAGCCTGCTGAGCATCGGGGAGCTGGCGGCGCGCAGCGGCCTGAGCCCCAAGGCGCTGCGGCTGTACGACGAGACGGGGCTGCTGGTGCCCCGCCGCGTCGACCCCTCGACCGGCTACCGCTCCTACGGAACCGACCAGGTGGGCCGCGCCCGCCTGATCGCCGCCCTGCGGGGGCTCGGGATGGGGCTCGCCCGGATCCGGGTGCTGTGCAACCTGGACGGCGCGGCCGCCGCGACGGAGCTGCGCTCCTGGTGGCGGCAGGAGGAGGCCGACGCCCTCTCCCGCGCCGTCGCCGTCCGCGACCTCGCCTCCTCGCTCGGGCAGCACCCCACGGAGGACGCCATGACCACCACGACCACCCCTGCTCGCAGCGCCTCGGCGCTGCACATCGGCCTCGAGCGCACCGCCCAGGAGGACGCGGTGCTGGTCCGGGCCCTGCCCGGCGACCGCACCCTGCTCGCGGCGGCCGACGGATTCCACGACGCCGGCGACCTCGCCGCCCGGATGCTCTCGGCGTTCGCCGGCGCGCTCGAACGGGCGCTCGCCGCTCCGTCGGCCTCCCCGCTGCCGGCCCTCGAAACCGCCTGGACCGCCGCCGAGGCGCTGGTGCCGACACAGGGTGCCGCCGGCTCGACCCTCACCGCCGGCGTGCTCGACGGCGATCGCCTGCACATCGCCCACCTCGGCGACACGCGCGCGATGCTCGTGCGCGCCGGCCGGCTCGAGCACGTCACGCAGGACCACACCCACGTGCGCTCCCTGCTCGAGGCGGGCCGGCTCTCCCCCGAGGAGGCCGCCTCCCATCCGGACCGGCGGGTGCTGAACCGGGCCCTCGCTACCGGTGCGCCGTCGGCCCCGGACCTGCTGGTCCGTCACCTGGAGCCCGGCGACCTGGTGATCGTGGCGTCCGACGGGCTGCACGCGGTAGCCGACCCGTCGGCCCTGGCCGAGGCGCTGGGAGGCGAGCAGGAGCCCGAGGCGCTCGCGCAGCACCTGATCGACCTCGCCCTCGACGCCGGCGGCCCGGACAACGTGGCCGTGGCGCTGGCCCGGGCGTGAACCGGCCTCAGCGGGCGGCCCGCACCATGCGGACGATCCCCACCGCCGACGCGCCGATCAGCCCGGCGATCCCGAGCACGAGCAGTGCACCACCACCGCCGAGGATCACCGACCACGCGATGCCGAGGTAGAGCACCTGCATCCCGAGCAGCGTCCAGACCATCAGCCGCTCACCCTCGCGATACATGGTCTGGGCGTTGCTCTCGGTGATCTCGACCGGATAGTTGAAGCCGCGCGGCCGCGTGGAGATCGCGGCGAGCGGGAGCGACAGCAGAACCATCACACCGGCGATGACCAGCAGCGACCACTTCGGACCCCAGTCGTCGGCCTCTCCGGCGGAGCCGAAGTGGGTCGCGACGGTCTCCGGAAGGGACGGGTAGGCGATCAGCAGCCAGGCGGTGATCGCGATCGTCGCCAGCACGGAGACCCACCGCAGCACCCGTGTGACCGGCCCGGTGCGATAGGTGCGGGCGGGCCGGTCGGCCTTCGTCGTGGAGGTGCCCGTCATGCGCGCCTCCCGCGATGGGACCGTCGGACGCCGCGATCGGGTTCGACGTCGGCCCCCACCCCCTCGCGCTCCTCGTGGCGCAGCGCCTCGTCGAGATAGGGTAGCGCGTACTCGACGAAGCCGCGCCCGGCGGGGCGGATCAGGTCGTCCTCGATGAGCCGCTCGCGGTAGGTGGACTGGTTGCGCGGGTCGATGCCCATGCGTCGGGCGATGTCGCCGACGGCCGACGGACCCTCGTCCTCGAGCATCGCCCTCAGGTACTCGCGCTTGCGGGCGCTGAGGCCGCGCAGCGCCGGGCCGTGGACGTTCTTGATCATCGCGGCGACGACGGTGTCCCGCGCCCTGCGGACGTCCTCGACCTCGATCACGTCGGCGTCGCCGCTGTTCTGCCAGGCCTTGGAGCCGATGAGCTGGATCAGGTAGGGGTAGCCGCGGGAGATCTCGCCGGCGAGCACCGCGGCCTCCGGGGTGATCGACTTCGCGGTGTCGGCGACGGTCATCCGGATCGCCTCGGCGGCGGTGCCGACGTCGACGCTGCCCACCTCGAGCCGGTGCGCACGGCGCAGGAAGGTGGTGCGCTCATGGTCCAGCAGCGCATCGACCCCGGCGCGCACCCCGGCGGCGAGGAAGGCGACGGCGTGGCCGGAGCCGATGAGGTCCTGCACGTGCTGGGTGAGGGCATGGAGCTGGTCGCGATCCACGGACTGCAGCTCGTCGAGCGTGATCAGCAGCCCGCCGCCCTCGGCCTCGGCGAGCTCGGCCAGGCGGTCGAGCACGACGGCGAGCGGCTCCCCCTCCCCCTCGTAGCGCTGGACGATGTCGCGCTGGGCGGAGACGTTCATGACGCGCGCGGAGGTGAGGCGGGAGGTCTCCGCCTCGGGATCGATCTCGCGCAGCCGGGAGATGGCCTGGCCGCGCAGCTCCTCGAGCAGCGAGGTCGAGGACGTGTGCATCCTGAGGTCCACCCAGCCCGCCTCCAGGGCGAGCTCGCGGAACTCGGTGAGCAGCACGGTCTTGCCGGCGCCGCGCTGGCCGGAGATGAGGATCGCCCGCGCCTCGGGCACGGTGCCGGCGAGCGCCGCGGTGAACTCCTCGATCGCGATGTCACGGCCCGCGAGGATGATCGGCGTCAGGCCGAAGCCCGGGGTGAAGGGATTCGTCATGGAGCCATCGTTCCGTGTGTGTCGGTGTATGTACAGGGCGGGCCCTGTCGGTCGCGCTCGGCCCGAGGAGCGGCCGACCGCGCTACGAGGGGCGGCCGACGACGATACGACGACTGGACGACGGACCACTCCTCCTCATTCATTGAAATCGCGAATTCAGCGAGGAACTTTCGTCAGAATTCCAAGGAGGAGCCCGAGTCCACTCGCCCCCCCCTTTTTTCCCACCCCGATCTTCCGCCCGTCACCAGCACGCTCTCGAGTCAGGCCATCAACTCCGTGCACCGACTCCATCCCCCCTCCCCCCCCCCCGCACTACAGAACATCGCCATCACCAGCAGACACGCCCTACCACACAGGTCCGACAGTCGACGCCGTCCATCCACGCTTCCACCCCTCCAGCCCCGACCATTCCTCCCCACACCGAGGTTATCCACAAAATCGTCCCCATTCGCTTCCGGCCCTTCCGGCGACGTGTTGTGGTGGATATGCTGGACCCATCACGAAAGGAAGCGACCCGGGATTATCTCGGGCGAGGGAAGGGGGTGGTGACGATGGGTGAGTTCGACGAGCTCGAGCTGGATATGCCGTCGCGCGCTTCTGCCGATGAGATGTCGACCGACCCGCGCTCCGACTCCGCGCGCCCTTCCCGCGTCCTCCCGCCCGCGACCGTCCCGGATCTTCCCGCGTGGCGTGCTCGCGCCCGTCGGCCGCTGACCACGGAGCGGATCCTCGAGGAGGTCGGCGAGGGGACCGTCGAGTCCGGGCGGGTGATGGCGCTGCACCGCACCGCGCTGACCCGTGCCCGGCTGTACGCCCACCACCTGCGGCTGCTGGAGACCTTCTTCCGCGAGGACCCGGAGGTGCAGGGCCGTCCCGAGGACGCGGACATGACCGCGCTGAAGGTCGCGGCCGGACTCCGCTGCACCTACAACCAGGCCTGGAGCCAGGTGCTCGATGCGCACCGGGCGGTCGAGATCATGCCGCTCACCTTCGAGTACCTGCGCCGCGGGGAGCTCACCGAGCCGATGCACCAGATGCTCCTGCGCCGGGTGCGGCGCCTCACCGACGAGCAGGCCGCCCAGGTCGACGCGCACATGGCGACGATCGAGCTGCCCTCCGTCTCGCTCGACACCTTCTCCCGGCACCTCCGCCTCGCCGTCGAACTCGCGACCGCCGGCGCCCTGCCGGCCCCGCCCTCGCAGAGCCGCGATGTGGTGATCGTCGACGTCGACTCCACCACCGGCACCGCCTCTCTGCTGGTCACCGGCCCGATCCTGGAGATCAAGGGGCTCGCCCACCGGCTCGACGTCGCCGCCCGCGACGTGCAGCGCGCCCAGCGAGCCGCCCTCCAGGACGGTGCCGAGGGGCCGCTCCCCTTCGACCTCGACGGCGACCTCGCCGAGCGCGGCGCACCGCTCTCGCTGCGCACCCTGCGCTACGCGCTCCTGGCCCACACCTTGCTGGACACCGACCCAGTGCAGGAGACGGCCTCGCCGTACAAGCTGCTGGTCACCGTGCCGGTGATGACGCTGCTCGGACGGGACGACGCCCCGGCCATGCTCGAGGGGACCACCCCGATCCCCGCAGAGCTCGCCCGGGACCTCGCAGCCGGGGAGAGCGTCTGGACCCGGATCCTCACCGATGCGGCACGCGGCACCCATCTTCCCGTGTCGCCCGAGACCTACCGGCCCAGCGCTGCGATGCGGCTGCAGCTCCGATTGCGCCACCCCGTCTGCGCGGCACCCGGATGCACCCGCCCCACCGCGACCGCCGCGGAGGACGACCACATCATCGAGTACGACCACGAGCACCCCGAACGCGGCGGCCCGACCTCCCTGGCGAACCTCCATCGGCTGTGCTGGCAGCACCACCAGATGAAGACCGCCGGCCTGATCGACCCGACCCGCGAGCCGGTCGACGACAGCGCGCCCACGCGGCCGCTCACCACGCACTGGACCCTCGGCGAAGACCTGCGCACCACCACCGAGGAGGCCACCGACCTGCTCACCCCTCACACGGTCAGGCTCCTCGAGCATGCCGCCGCCGAGCACGAGCGCCTCGCCGCCGAGGCCCGCCGCCTCCACGCCGAGGAACAGGCCCGACCCCGCGCGGAACGCGTCGCCGAGGACCGGCGGGCCGCTCTCGCGAAGGCCGCCGGCCGGAAGATCATCCCTCCCGGGAGCCCGCCGCCGGATCTCGGCGATCCGCCGTTCTGACCACCTCGACACCCGCCGCGGCCAGCTCCTCCTCGAGCTCCGCGACGCCCGAGGGATGCACAGCGGCCGTCATCTCCCGCAGCACCCGCACCGACGCGCCGGCCTCCCGTGCACCGAGGGCCGTGGCGCGCACGCAGAAGTCGTAGGCGAGGCCCACCACGTCGATCTCGCAGCCGGGGACCAGCGCCTGCACCGACTCACCCGTGCCGACCACGGTCCCCTCGAGCACGCTGTACGACGGGACGCCGTACCCCTTGTGCACGACCTCCACCCGGTCCTCCACCGCCGCGATCGCCGGATGCAGCGCCGCACCCTCCGTGCCCGCCACGCAGTGCACCGGCCAGGTGTCCACGAAGTCCGGCGCCGCCGGCGGCACCGCGAAGTGCCCGCCATTGTCGGTGTCCCCGCGATGCCAGTCCTGGCTGGCGAGGATCCGGTCGTAGTCCCCGCTCCGGGTGCGGAGGTACGAGGCGATCCGCTCCGCGACCGCGCCGCCGCCGTCGACGCCGAGCGCACCGCCCTCGCAGAAGTCGTTCTGGACATCGACGATGATCAGCAGGCGCGTCGTCATCGGGGGCTCCTCGCAGCAGTGTGGGACCGGTCCGTTCCAGTGTACGCGGGCGAGCTGGCAGAATCGCGGGCATGTCCTCTCTTCAGCACTCCGCCGCAGCGTCGCGGTACCGATCCCTGCTCTCCCCGCTCGACCTCGGCCCCTTCCAGGTCCGCAACCGGATCGTGATGGGGTCGATGCACACGGGACTCGAGGACGACCCGTCGGACGCGAAGAAGCTCGCCGCCTATCTCGGCGAGCGCGCCCGCGGCGGCGTGGGGCTGATCGTCACCGGCGGCTTCTCCCCCGACCGCAGCGGCCGACTCACCCCGCGCGGCTCCCAGGCCGACGCCCGCACCCTGCGTGCCCACGAGCTGATCACCCGCGAGGTCCACGAGGCCGACGGACGGATCGTCCTGCAGCTCCTCCACGCCGGCCGCTACGCCTTCCACCCGCTGTCCGCCTCGCCGAGCGGCGGGAAGTCGCCGCTGTCCCCGTTCCGCAGCCGTCGGCTCACCCGCAGCGGGGTGCAGCGCACCATCGACCACTTCGCCGAGGCGGCCCGTCGCGCCGTCGACGCCGGCTACGACGGCGTCGAGATCATGGGCAGCGAGGGCTACCTGCTCAACCAGTTCCTCGCCCCGGCCACGAACCATCGCCGGGACCGCTGGGGCCGCACCTCCGAGGGCCGGCGCGCGGTGCCGCTCGCGATCGCCGCCGCGGTGCGGGACGCGATCGGGGACGACGCACTGCTGAGCTACCGCATCTCCCTGCTGGACCTGGTGCCCGAGGGGCAGACCTGGACCGAGACCACCGCGCTCGCGCAGTCCCTGGTCCGCGCCGGGGTGGACGTGCTCTCCACGGGGATCGGCTGGCACGAGGCCCGAGTGCCCACCATCGTCACCTCCGTGCCGCGCGCCGCCTTCGCCGAGCAGACCCAGCACCTGCGCGAGCTGGTCGGCGTGCCCGTGGTCGCCTCGAACCGGATCCACGACCCGGGCGTCGCCGAGCAGGTGCTCGCCTCCGGGCAGGCGGACCTGATCTCGATGGCACGCCCGCTGCTGGCCGATCCGCAGCTGCCGAACAAGCTCGCGGACGGCCGCGCCGGACAGGTCGTCGCCTGCATCTCCTGCAACCAGGCGTGCCTGGACAAGGTGTTCGACGGGAAGCGGGCGAGCTGCCTGGTGAACCCGCGCGCCGCCCACGAGACCGAGCTGGTGCTGACGCCGGTGATCGAGCGCCGCATCCGGAAGGTCGCCGTCGTCGGCGCGGGTCCGGCGGGGCTCGAGGCGGCGCTGGCCGCCGCCGAGCGCGGCCACATCGTCACCCTCTACGAGGCGACGGACGAGATCGGCGGGCAGCTGCGGCTCGCGGCACGGATCCCGGGCAAGGAGGACTACGCGCAGGCGCTGCAGTCCTGGCGGATGCGGCTGGCCGCGGCGGGCGTCGGGATCCGGCTCGGGATGCGGCCGACGGCGACCGAGCTGCAGGGCTTCCACGACGTCATCGTCGCCACCGGCGTCGCGCCGCGGGAGATCGCGCTGGAACGGAGCGGCGGGCCGGAGGTGATCAGCTACGCCGATCTGCTCGAGGGCCGTGCCGAGGCCGGCGAGAAGGTCGCGATCATCGGCGCGGGCGGGATCGGCGTGGACGTCGCCGAGTACCTCACCGCGCCGCGCCCCTCCCCCACCCTGGACGTCGGGCGCTGGCGGGAGCACTGGGGCGTGGTCGACGCCGACTCGACACGCGGCGGCGTGATCACCCGTCCGCGCGAGGAGACGCGACGCGAAGTCCACCTGCTGCAGCGCAAGGAGACGCGCATCGGCGCGGGGCTGGGAAGGACCACCGGCTGGGTGCACCGGGCGGAGCTGCGCCATGCCGGCGTGATCCAGCACCGCGGCGTGACCTACGAGAGGATCGACGAGGCGGGCCTGCACATCACCGAGGACGGCGAGGCGCGGGTGCTCGACGTGGACACGGTCGTGGTGTGCGCCGGGCAGGTCAGCGTGAACGCGCTGGCCGACGAGGTGATCGCCGAGCGGCGCGGCCGGGCGCCCCGGGTGCACGTGATCGGCGGGGCCGACGTCGCCGCGGAGCTCGACGCGGAGCGGGCGATCCGCCAGGCCGTGGAGGTCGCGGCGGGGCTGTAGTCTCGGCGGTCCCGGCCCCGAGGAGGCCCGCGACGGACCATCCCGATCCCACCGAGACCCTGCAGCGCACGATCGCCCTGGCCACCGCCAACGTCGCCGACGGCGGCGGTCCGTTCGGCGCCGTGGTGCGCCTGCCGGGCGGGGAGCTGGTCGAGGGCGTGAACCGGGTGACCGCCACGAACGACCCCACCGCCCACGCCGAGGTCGCCGCGATCCGGGCGGCCTGCGCGCGCAACGGATCACCGGAGCTGCGCGGCGCGGTGCTGTACGCGAGCTGCGAGCCGTGCCCGATGTGCCTGGCCGCGGCGCTCTGGGCGCGGCTGGACCTCGTGGTGTTCGCCGCAGGCCGCGGGGACGCCGCTCGGGCCGGCTTCGACGACTCCGCCTTCTACGACTACTTCGCCCGGCCGGGCCGCCACGCCGTGCTGCCCGTCGAGCAGCACCGGCACGCCGACGCGGTCGAGCCCTTCGACGCGTGGCTCGCCCACAAGGGGCGCACCGCCTACTGACCCGCGAGCACCTCGCGAGCGATCGGACCGGCAGTGACCGAACCGTAGCTGCCGTCCTCGACGAAGGCGGCGACGACCAGGTCGCCCTGGGCGACGATCACCCAGGAGTGCAGGGCGAGCTCGCCCTCCTCGTTCGTGAACTCGGCGGTGCCGGTCTTGCCGATCACCGGCTCCCCGGGCAGGTCCGCGAAGTCGTCGAGGCTGCCGTCGGTGACCACGCCGCGCAGCATCTCCTGCATCTGCGCGGCCTCGTCCTCGGTGAGCGGGGTCGGGACCTCGGGGGCGGCCTGGTCCTCGTCGGCGAGGATGCGCGGGGTGACCGTGGAGCCGTTCTGCACCGAGGCGAGCACGGTCGCCATGGCGAGCGGGGAGGTGAGCACGCGGCCCTGGCCCATCATCGCCGCGGCGTGCTCGACGCCCTCGTCGGCCGGGTCGATCGAGCCCATGAAGGCGTCGAGCCCGGCCGGGGCCTCCTGGCCGATGCCGAGGGTGGTCGCGGCGTCGGCGAGCTCGGCCTGGGAGACGGTCTCGTGCTGCAGCAGCAGTGCGGTGTTGCAGGAGTGCGCGATCACCGAGCGCAGCGGCATGGTGCCGAACAGGGAGGGGTCCATGGAGTCGGCGTTCTTGAAGGAGCGTCCGGCGACCGAGGCGGTCTCGGGGCACTGCAGCTCGGTGTCGGGCGTGACGCCGGCGCGCAGCAGCGACAGCGCGGTGACGGTCTTGAAGGTCGAGCCGGGCGCGTACTGGCCCACGAGGCCGATGGGATAGGACTGGCCGGTCGGGCCGAGCGCCGCGGCGAGCACGTCGCCGGTGGAGGCGCTGAGCGCGATAACGGCCGCCGGGGAGTCCTCGTCGGCGATCGCGGCGGTGGCGCGGCGCTGCAGGTCGTCGTCCAGGGTGGTGCGCACCGTGGTGCCGGCGACGGGATCGACCTCGTGGAGCGGGCGCTCCTGTTCGCCGCCGGTGGCGACGATCTCGAGGCCGGAGGTGCCGAGGATAGCGTCCTGCTCCGCGGCGAGGACGCCGCCGGTCGCGACCTGGTCGCCGGCCTGGATCTCGCCGCCGGACTTCTCGACGTCCTCCGCGGTCGCCTCGCGCAGGGAGCCGAGCACGCCGGGGGCGTAGTCCCGCTCGACGGCGAGGGGGCGCTGCTCCTCGAGGGCGTGGAAGCCGGGGACCTGGCCGGCCTTGGCGAGGTCGTACTCCCCCTCGTCGCTGACGCGGATGGTGAGGGCGGGGACGAAGGCCTCCTCGCCCGCACCGGCGACGCTCTCGGCGTAGCGGTCCGCGTCGGTGCCGAGCGCGGCGGCGAGGTCGCGGGCGGCGGAGTCGAGCTGGTCGGCGGAGAGCTGGGACTTGTCCAGGCCGAGGACCTTCACGTCGCGGGGGCCGTACAGCTGGGTGCCGTTGCGGTCGGTGATGGTGCCGAGCTCGGGGTCGACGGCGTGCACGGCGAGCGTCTCGCCGTCCTCGAGCTCGGGGCCGAGGGCCGCGGGGGTGAGCTGCGGCGCCCAGCCGTCCTCGCCCTTCGTCAGGGTGGCGGTGGTGGTGTACTCCCAGGTCCCGGCGTCGTCCGGGAGGGTCCAGGTCCAGTCGTAGCTGGCGGTGCGGCTGCCGTCCTGGGCCTCGCCGGCATCGGCGAGGGTGACCTCGGGGGTCGCTCCCGCGTCGCGGAGAGCGCCGAGCACCTCGGCATCGAGGTCGGAGCCGCCCTCGGCGAGGGTGCCGGCGAGCTGCTCGGCGGCGTCCGTGCCGTCGTCGGCGGTGGAGCGCCAGAAGGCGACGCCGCCGAGCACGAGGGCGATGACCGCCAGCGCGGCGATCACGATGACGACGGGCGTGCGACGGCGGGAGGAAGCGGGGGCCATCGGGCCATGCTCCCACCTACACTCGCGCCATGTCCCGTGTGCTCCACACCGCCCAGGCCCTCGTCGACGTGATCCTGGAGGTCGACGCGCTGCCCGCACGCGGCGGGAACACCAACGCCCGCACCGAGCGCCGCTACGCCGGCGGGGCCGTGACCACGCTGCTCGCCGCGGCGCGCACCGGGGCGGAGGCCGTCCACGGGGGCGCGCACGGCACGGGCCCGAACGGGGACCTGATCCGCGAGGTGCTGGGGGCCGACGGCGTCGCGGTCTCGGACGTCCCGCGCGAGGACGCCGACACCGGGTACTGCGTGGTGCTGCTGGAGCCGTCGGCCGAGCGGACCTTCCTCACCGTGTACGGGGCGGAGCGGGAGGTGACCGCGGAGTCGTTCGCGCGGCTGGCGCCCCGGCCCGGGGACCTCGTGTGCGTCTGCGGATACAGCCTGTTCGAACCGACCCGGGAACCGCTGCTGGAGTTCCTCGAGGGGCTCGAGGAGGGCGTCGACGTGGTGCTGGACCCGGGCGACCCCTTCGCCTCCTTCCCGCGCGCGCTGCAGGACCGGATGCTCTCCCTCACCACGGTGTGGACCTCCAATGCGGACGAGGCGCGGGCGCTGACCGACCTCGACCACCTCGAGGACACGCCGCAGGCGATCCGGCGCCGGCTGCAGCCGGGCGCCGTCGTCGTGGTGCGCGACGGGGAGCGGGGCTGCCACGTCTTCCATCACGGGCGCGGCACCGAGATCCCCGCCTTCCCGCAGACGCCGGTGGACACCAACGGCGCCGGCGACACCCACACCGGGGTGCTGCTCGCGGAGCGCGCTCTCGGCGCGGACTGGGAGTCCGCGGCGACCCGCGCCAACGCCGCCGCGGCGATCGCGGTGACGCGGCGCGGGCCGCAGAGCGCCCCCTCGCGGGCGGAGGTGGACGAGTTCCTCTCCTGACCTACGATGGCGTAAGGACGGCCACAGGAAGGAGATCATGGACGACCGCACCTTCCACGACTTCTCAGCGACGAGCATCGACGGCGAGCACGTGGACCTCGGCGAGTTCCGCGGCGGCCCCGTGCTGGTGGTCAACACCGCCACCCAGTGCGCCTTCACCCCGCAGCTGCGGGGCCTGCAGGAGCTGCACGAGCGCTTCTCCCCGCACGGCTTCAGCGTGCTGGGGTTCCCCTCGGACCAGTTCCACCAGGACCCCGGCAGCGACGAGGACACCCGGGAGACCTGCACCTCCCAGTTCTCGGTGACCTTCCCGCTGTTCGCGAAGACCGACGTGAACGGGCCCGACGCCCCGCCGATGTGGCGCTGGCTGTGCGCGCAGAGACCGGGGGTGATGGGCGGGAGGATCGCCTGGAACTTCACCAAGTTCCTCGTCTCCGCCGACGGGCACGTGGTGCGCCGCTTCGCCCCGCCGGTGCCGCCCGTCCGCATCGCCCGCAGGATCGAGGCGGAGCTGTCCCTCCGGTGAGTTGGTAGCGTGTCTCACACGTTCCTCCCACTCGAAAGGGGTCCCCGTGGAAGGCCTCGTCATCACCATCATCGTGCTCGTCGTGATTCTCGTCGTGCTCGCGATCCTCGCCGCGCTGCTGTTCGGCGGCCTGCGCACCTCTCTGATGTTCACGGTGCACACGCAGGAGGCGATCATCGTCGAGCGCTTCGGCAAGTTCCGCCGCGTCGCGCACGCCGGTCTGAACTTCAAGACGCCGTTCATCGACAGCACCACCAAGCCGGTCTCGCTGCGCGTCCAGCAGCTCGAGGTCAACATCGAGTCCAAGACCAAGGACAACGTCTTCGTGACGGTGCCCGTCGCGGTGCAGTACCGCATCCGCGAGGAGCAGGTCGTGGACGCTTACTACAAGCTGTCCAACCCCGAGGCGCAGATCCGCTCCTACGTCTTCGACACCGTCCGCTCCGCGCTGTCGGGCCTCGAGCTGGACGCGGCCTTCGAGTCGAAGGACGACATCGCCCGCAGCGTCGAGAACACCCTCTCGACCCGGATGCAGGAGTTCGGCTTCAACATCATCAACACCCTGGTCCAGGACATCTCCCCGGACTCGCGGGTGCGCGACTCGATGAACTCCATCAACGCCGCCCAGCGTGACCGGGTCGCCGCCCAGTCCCTCGCCGAGGCGGACAAGATCAAGCGCGTCACCCAGGCGGAGGCCGAGGCCGAGTCCAAGCGCCTCCAGGGTGAGGGCGTCGCCGCGCAGCGCAAGGCGATCGCGCTGGGCATCGCGGAGCAGTACGAGATGCTGCGCAAGGTGGGCATCGAGAACTCCGCCGAGCAGCTGCTGCTGATGACGCAGTACTTCGACACCATGCAGGACGTGGCCCGCAACGGCCGCTCCAACGTGCTCTACCTGCCCAGCAACCCCGGCTCCGTCGGCTCCATGGGCGAGGAGATCCGCTCGGCGATGCTGCAGTCGCAGGCCGCGGCCGAGGCGAGCCAGAATGCTGACGCCGCGGATTCCGTTCAGCGCCAGCGCGCCTCCGCCGAGCAGCAGCGCCAGCGCGAGGAGGCCCGCGCCCAGCGGGCCCGCCAGGAGGCCGAGCAGAAGGCGCGCGAGGCGCAGCGGCAGGCCCAGCAGCAGGTGCCGGACGGCTACCCCGGCGGCGACGTGCCGCCGTGGGCGCACCCCGGCAGCGCGAACCAGGGCTGATCGCAGGAGCGACGGCGACATCCGCCCAAGGTCGTAGCGGAGTCGAGACCGCCGGGTGATCAGCGCCGCCGCCCGCGATGATGGGCTGGGGGCATGGCCAGAACCGATGACCACGAGCCCGCCCCCGTCGACTACTCCACCGAGAAGCGCCTGGCCCGCACCGCCGGGGTGACGCTCGCGTGGTGGGCGCACGGCGGGGTGCGGCTCGCCCTCGCGCTGGTGCTGATGTACTACGGCGCCGCGAAGCTCGTGTTCGGCCAGTTCGGGTTCTCCGATGCGGGAGACGCCCTGATCGCCCACGGGGAGATGAGCCCGATGGGGCTGCTGTGGCGGATGGTCGCCTTCTCCCCCGTCTTCCAGTTCCTCGCCGGCCTCGCCGAGTTCGGGGCCGGTCTCGCGCTGCTGTGGCGGCGCACGGTCGTGCTCGGCGCGCTGATCGGCGCGGCCTCCATGAGCTTCGTGCTGGTGCTGAACATCGGCTACGACGTGATGGTCAAGACCCCGTCGGCGGTGTACATCGCGATGTCGCTGCTGGTGCTGATCCCGTGGATGCCGCGCCTGTGGCGCGCGGTGCTGGGGCGCGGGGAGATCGGCGAGGCGCCGCGGCCGCGGCTGGTCCCGTGGCGGCCGGCGGAGCGGGTCGGGGCGGTGGCCGGGCCGGTCGCCGCCGCGGTGATCGCGGGCCTGGTGCTGTGGGGCGTGACGACGATGTACCCGTCGCGCAGCGTGGACGCGTCGGCGCCGGCCGGGGTGTGGGCCGTCGCCGAGGACACCGCCCAGCCTGCCGCGCAGCTCTCCGAGGACACGCGCTGGAGCCGACTCGCGCTCGGCTCGATCGCCTACGGCGGGGCCGCACAGGCGCAGCTGCGCACGGCCGACGGGACGCTGCGCGCCGGCTCCTGGACCCGGGGCGAGGACGGCACGATCGAGTTGACGCTGAAGGACCTGCGCGAGGAGGGGCAGCCCGTGCAGGAGTACCTCGAGGCCGAAGGCGAGACGTTCACGCTGAGCGTCGAGGAGCAGGCCGATGGGACACTGCACGTCACCGGCGAGGGGCAGGACCTCGTGCTCGCGCCCGATCCCTCCGGCGAGGTGCTGTACGAGCGCGGATTCTCCTGGGAGATCAGGCCGGACGATCCGTTCAACCGGTGAGCGTCGGCCGCCTACAGTGGCTCCATGCGTATCGAGTTCGGCTGGTCCCTGGACGGTGCGGCCTGGGCCGACGGAGGCGGGGCCGCGGGCATCGCACGGCTCGGCCCGCGCGGCCTGGTGCAGCTGCTGCAGGGACGGCTGGGGCTGACGCGGCCCGCGGTCGAGCCGGCGGTGCGGGTGGCGCAGTACCTGCGGCTGCTCGAGGAGCACCCCCAGCCGTGGCCCGCGCGATCGTTCGCGGTGGATCCGTGGAGCACCGCCGCCCAGCTGCTGCGCTGGCGGGATGCCGCGATCGAGACGGGCTGGCGGCCCGCCCTCAGCGAGGGTCCGCTGCCGGAGCGGCTCGCGACGGTGCGGGAGCTGGAGCGGGTCGCGGAGGTCGGGGTGACCGGGACGCTCGCCCCGTCGGGCGCCGACGACCTGGCCGAGGTCATCGAGCTGCTCGAGGAGGCGGGCGGCGCCTGGCCGCTCGGGATCGAGGAGATCGCCCTCGCGGAGGAGCCGGAGGCGCTGCCGGGGATGTGGCCGCGACTGCTGGGGCTGCTGGAGGCGGCGGGGGTGCGGCTCAGGGCGCCTGCACGCGCCGTCGGCGGCTCGCCGGAGCTGACGGTGCTCGAGGCGCTGGACGAGTGGACGGCGGCGGATGCCGCCGCACGGTTCCTCGCCGCGGATCCCGCCGCCGCGGTGCTCGCCTCGGCGGACACGGACGTGCTGGATCGTGCGCTGCACCGGCGGGGCATGCCCGCGATCGGCGCCGTCGGCCCCTCCCGCGACCGGGCCCACCACCAGGTGCTCGGCCTGTTCCTGGACGTCGCGACCGCGCCCGTGGACGTGCACCAGCTCGCGGCGCTGCTGGACCTGCGGGTGCTGCCCGGCGCCGAGGCGGAGGCGGAGCCCGTCGGGCTCGTGCCCGCCCTCGCCCGGCGCGAGCTGCTGCGCGCGCTCGGCGCCGAGCCCGGCGTCGGCGGACCGGCCTGGCGCTCGGCGCTCGCACGGATCGCGGAGGGCGACAACGAGCGTGCTCTCGAGGCCGCGCGGATCATCGATCGGCTGGTCTCCGACCCCCTGCCCGCGGACGCGCTGCGGCCTCGCGCGATCGCCGAGCGGCTGGACTGGCTCGCGGAGCGGCTGCGCGCCGTCGGGCGCGGGGACGGGGATCTCCTGGCGAGCCTCACCCAGGTGCAGGTGCTGCAGCGGGTGCTCGGCATGCTCGCCCCCGAGGCGTCCCTCACCCGGCGCACGCTCCAGCAGGTCATCGACAGCTGCGGCGGTTCCGGTCCCTCGCCGCGCGCGGTGCGGGAGGTGTCGGATCGGCAGGTCACCACCTCTCCTGCCCAGGTGCGCGGCGGTGCCGTGCTGTGGTGGGGGCCGAGCTCCGACGACGCCCCTCGCACACAGCGCTGGGACCCGGCCGAGGTCGACGCGCTCGCAGCGGGCGGGGGGCGCGTGCTCTCCCCCGCGCAGCATGCGGCTCTGCAGGTCGATGCCGCGCTGCGGGGTCTGCGGCGGGCCGAGGAGATCGTCGTCGTGCTGCCCGGGAGGCGGCTCGAGGAGGTGCCGGGGCCGAGCGGCCTGCTCGCGCATCTCGGCGCGGGTGACCGGCTGCGGCCCGAGGAGCTGATCGAGGACGGACGGTGGACGCTCGCGGGGAGGTCGCTGGAGGTCGTGGCGCCGCCGCAGGAGGAGGAGCCCGCCGCGCCGCCGACGGAGCACCGGATCGCGCCGGCCCCGCACCTGCTGCCGCGGAAGCTGTCCTTCACCCAGATCTCCTCGCTGCTCGCCTGCCCGCACCACTGGGCGCTCGAGTACGCGCTGGACGTGCGGCCCGCCGACGTCGCGGTGCTGCCGACGGGTGCGCGGATGATCGGCACCCTCGTCCACGCCGTGGTCGAGACGCTGGTCGAGAAGCGCTACGACCCGGGCCTCGGCGGCACCCCGCTCGACGCCCCGTCGGCCGAGGAGATCGGCGAGGTGCTGGACCGCCTGGTGCCCCAGCTCGCCTCCGAGCTCGACCTGCCCGGATGCGCGGCCGCGCGGGAAGACGTGCGCGACCGGGCCATGCGCTCGGTCGGGGCGCTGTTCTCCGGGGCGGCGGAGGCGGGCCTGCGCATCACCGGGACCGAGACCCGCTTCGAGCTCCCGCTGACGCTGATGCTGGCCGATGGTGAGCACACCGTGCCCTTCGTGGGCAGCCGCGACGTCGACGCGATCGCGGCCGACGGGCGGCGCACCGTGCTGGACCTGAAGTGGTCCCGCAGCCGCAGCCGCTACGGCGACCTCTTCGACACCTCCGAGGCGATCCAGCTCGCCTCCTACGCCTGGGCACTCGCGCAGGAGCACCCCGGCGAGCAACCCGCCGACGTCGGCTACTTCCTGCTGCGCAGCGGCGAGTTCGTCTCCGCCGATCCGGCGCTGGACCCCCGCGACCGCGCCCCGATGGACACCGGCGAGGCCTGGCGGCGCATGCTCGCCGCCGTCACCGCACGGCTCGACGAGGTCGCCGACGGACGGATCCGCTGCGGCTGCCGGGAGCTGCAGGAGCGGACGGGTCTGGACGCCTCGGCGAGCTGGTCGGCGAGGTCGAGCGCGCTCACGAAGGCGCGCGCGGCCGAACGGGAGGCCGGCGGGCTCCTCGTCGAGGAGCACTGCGGGACCAGCGAGCACGCACAGCTGTGCGGGACGACGGGAGCGATCCGATGACCTCGACCTTCACCCTGATCAACGCCTCGGCCGGCTCCGGGAAGACCCACACCCTCACCCACCAGATCGCCGACCGGATCGCCCGCGGGCTCGACCCCTCGCAGCTCATCGCGACGACCTTCACCACCAAGGCCGCCGCCGAGCTGCGCGACCGGGTGCGCCGCACCCTGCTCGAGACCGGGCAGGTCGACGCCGCCCGCGCCGTGGACAGCGCCCTGATCAGCACCGTCAACTCCGTCTCCGGGGAGCTGCTGCGGGAGTTCGCGCTCGACGCCGGCATCTCGCCCGACGTGCAGGTGCTCGACGAGGACCGGCAGAAGGCCGCCTTCCGCGCCGCGATCGACGAGACCGCCGCGGAGGCCGGGGCCCGGGCCGCGGACCTGCTGGCCCGCACCGAGCACGACGGCGAGGAGGAGCCCGAGATCCCCTGGGGCGCCTCGCCCTCGTGGAGGGGCCACGTGCGGGACCTCGCCGGTCGGGCCCGGACGAACCTGCTCGATGCGGAGGCGCTGCGCCGCGGAGCGGAGGCGTCGTTCGAGGATTTCCGGGCGGCGGCGCTGCCGGAGGCCGCGGAGGCGGATCGGCGCGAGGCATGGCGGTCCGAGCTCGATGCTGCGGTGCGGGGGCTGTGGGCGCAGGTGCGCAGCTCCGAGGCCGGAGACGGGCCGTTCACGGAGAAGGGCGCCGGGACCGTGCGCAAGCGCCTGCAGACCCTCGACGGGCTGCTGCGGGACGTGGCGCGGCTCGAGCGGGCGCCGTGGAGCGTGTGGGCCAAGGTCGCCAAGGTCGCGGAGGGCAGGGCCGGGGATCCCGATGCGAAGGGGTACGTGTACAGCAAGGACGTCGACCTCGCCCTGGTCGGGGTCGCGTCGAGGATCGCCGAGGAGCTGCTGGCGAACCCGGCCCTGCAGGAGGACGTGCGCGCCCTGATCGCGCTGGTCATGGACACCGCCGCCGAGTCCCTCGAGGCGTACCAGCGCTTCAAGGACGAGCTGGGGCTGATCGACTTCATCGACCAGGAGGTGCGCACCCTCGAGCTGGTGCGCAGCAGCGGACGGGCCCGCGAGGTGATCCGCGACCGCTTCCACCTCCTGGCCGTCGACGAGTTCCAGGACACCTCCCCCGTGCAGCTCGCCCTGTTCCTCGAGCTGTCCCAGCTGATCGACGACAAGATCTGGGTGGGCGACCCGAAGCAGGCGATCTACGGCTTCCGCGACGCGGACCCCTCCCTCATGCTCGGGATCATCGAGCGGATCGAGGCGGGCACCGCCGGGCTCGGCGGCGCGGAGGTGCTGGACCTCAAGCACTCCTGGCGCTCGCAGGAGCCGGTCCTCGACCTCGTCACCGCGGTGTTCCCGCAGGCGTTCCCCGAGCTGCCGCGCGAGCGAGTGGTGACCACCGCGGCCCCGGAGGCGGTGGCGCGCCGGAGCGAGACGGGGCACCGTCCCGGGCGGCTCGAGGCCTGGGTGCCGGAGGTGCCGAAGAAGCTCACCTACCCGCAGCACGCGACCGCGATCGCCGACGGGGTGCTGGCGCTGCTGCGTGAGCCGGGCACCTCCCCCGCCGACGTCGCCGTGCTGGTCCGCTCGAACCGTCGGGCCCAGGACGTCATCGCCGCGCTCACCGAGCGGGGCATCCCCGCCTCCGGCGAGGGCCGGCCGATCCTCGCCACCCGCGAGGGGCGCCTCGTCCGGGCCGCGCTCGCGGTCACCCTCGACCTCAGCGACACCCTCGCCCTCACCGAGCTGGTGGACCTGCTCCCGGACCACGCCGCGCACGGCACCTGGTTCGCGGACCTCGCCGCCCGGCCCGACCGGGAGGCGCGGAAGGGGCTGTTCGAGCGGTGGTGGCGGGACCCGGTGCTCGACGGGCTGCGGGACCTGCGCGAACAGTGCATCTCCCTCTCCCCCGTCGAGATGATCACCGCGCTCGTCGACGCGCTCGACCTGCCCGAGCGGATCCGCTCCTGGCCCGCCCCCGATCAGCGCCTGCGCACCCTCGACGCGCTGCGCGCCGTGGCCGGGCAGTACGCGGACCGGGCCCGCGCGGACTCCGCCCCGGTCACGCTGACCGGGCTGCGGATCGCGGTGGACGCGGTGGACCGCGGCCCCGACCTCACCGGCACCCCGGACACGGTGTGGGTGGGCACGATCCACGGCGCGAAGGGCCTGGAGTGGCCGCACGTCGTGGTCATGCTCGACCACGACCCGAGCGAACGGTCGCAGACCTCGGGCGGCTTCGTGGTGCCGGCCGCTGAGCTTGATGTCGCCGCGCCGCTCGCGGGCCGGGCTCCGCGCTACTGGCCCGCGCTGCTGACCTCGCAGGCCGCGCTGCAGGAGGGGCTCTCCGCCTCGGAGCATGCGCTGCGGCGCACGGACCGGGAGCGAGAGGAGTCCGGGCGCCTGCAGTACGTCGCCCTCACCCGCGCCGCCGACGTCACCGTGCTGAGCGGGGACGGCTCGGCGCCGGTGCTGGACGCGCTGGTGCCCGCGACGCACGAGGACGCCTCGCCGCTGCTCTCCTGGAGCGTCGGCGGCGACGGGATCACGGTGCGGGGCGGCGGAGTGCTGCCCGCCGTGGTGCGGGCCCCCGCCGGGGTGCTCGCCGAGGGCGCGGAGCGCTTCGATGCGCGGCGAAGTGCGCTCGCGGCGAGCGATCTCGTCGGCACGCGGCCGCGAGAGGCGCATGTCGCCGCTCGCTTCCAGGCCTCCGGGGTGGGGTCCGAGGGGGTCGCCGGCGCGGTCTCGGAGCCGCGACGGATCGGGCGGCGCCTCGTCACCGGCGGCGGCCCGCAGTGGGAGCGCGTCGGCGAGGCGATCCATGCCTATCTCGCGATGCCGCTCGCGCACCTCGAAGACGCGCAGCGCCGGGCGGCTGCGGCGCGGCTCGTCGAGCGGTGGGCGGTCGCCCGGGCCGTCGAGCCGTCGGTGCTGATCGAGGCGGGCGAGGCCTGGGCGGGGTTCCTCGCCGCAGGGCTGCCCGGCGCGGAGGAGCTCACCGAGCAGCCGATCACCTGGTGGAACGAGGACGACCAGGTGATGGAGGGCTGGATCGACACCCTGCTGCGCCTGCCGGACGGACAGGTGGTGCTGGTGGACCACAAGAGCTATCCCGGCGATGACCCGGTGGAGCATGTGCGGGAGAAGTACCTGGGGCAGATGGCGACCTATGCGCAGGCTCTTGCGGCGGCGGGGATTGCGCCGTCGCGCGTGCTGATCCATCTGCCGCTGCGCGGCGAGGTGGTCGAGGTGGAGCTCGGAACAGCCGATGGGGAGCCGGTCGATGCCCACTGAGCTGAGCGTCGAGCGGGCGGTCGACGCGGCGCGGACCCTGCTGGACGAGGCGCTGCGCAGCGGGAGCCGACGGATGCTGGGCATCGCCGGAGCGCCCGGGGCGGGGAAGTCCACCCTCGCCGCGCGGCTCGCCGAGCAGCTCGGCACGCAGGCGGTGCTGGTGCCGATGGACGGGTTCCACCTCGCCGACGTCGCCCTCGCGCGCCTGGTGCATCTCGCGCGGAAGGGCGCGCCGGACACCTTCGACGCCGGCGGCTACGTGGCGCTGCTGCAGCGCCTGCGCACCGCCCGGCCGCAGGATGCGCCGGTATGGGCGCCGATGTTCGAGCGGGAGCTCGAGCAGCCGCTCGCCGGGGCGATCGAGGTGCGCGCCGAGGTGCCGCTGGTGATCACCGAGGGGAACTACCTGCTGCTCGAGGACGGGCCGTTCGCGCAGGTCCGCGCGATGCTGGATGCCTGCTGGTTCGTCGAGGTGCCGGAGCGGCTGCGGCACGAGCGGCTAATCGCCCGGCACGAGCGCTTCGGGAAGTCGCCGCGGGCGGCACGTGACTGGGCGCTGGGGCCGGACGAGGACAACGCCCGCCTGGTCGCGGCGACCCGCGACCGGGCGGACGTCGTGATGGGGGTCAGCTCCGCTCGATGACCGTGCGCACGAAGGCGGTCGAGCGCTCCTGGAGTCCGGCGATCCTCTGCTCGCGGTGATACGCCAGCAGCGCCGGATCCTCCGAGCGGAGCTCGAAGAAGCTCGGCTCCCGGCGCACGTTGCGTGAGCAGCGGAAGTCCGCGCAGATCGCGGTGCCGACGGTGTTGCCGCGTCGGCCGGACGCGCCGGCGAGCGGGGCGACGAAGCTCGCCGCGTGCACGCCGTCGACGATGTCCTCGCACCACGCGCACAGCATCTTCTTCGCCGGGGGGTTGTCCGGGCCGCGCAGCAGCAGCACCGCCACCTCCCCGTCGAGCTCGAGGGCGACGTAGTGATGGCGCGGCTTCTTCGCGTCCTGCCAGCCGAAGTAGTCGAGGCGGGAGAAGTCGATCTGGTCGAGGTCGGGGATCATCGCGCGCTTCGCCTCGCCCTTGGAGGCGTTGACGAAGGCGTCGCGGAGCTGGGATTCGGTGGGGGTGTTCATGGGGTGTCCTCGCAGAGGGCACGCTCCCGCGTCGGGGCGTGCTGGGGTCGGGGGGGGCGTCGCGTCGCGCTCGAGAGCGCGCGGGCTCAGACCGAGCAGGCCGCTCGGGCCGCCTCGCTCCCTGCATGCGTGGTGGGCATGCCGACTCCTCTCCGTACGTGGACGGTCGCCACGGTACGCTCACCGCCGTCCGGACGCGAGGTGATATCCCTCAGGTCACCCGGCGACCCTCAGGCGATGATGCGGTCGAGCTCGGCGCGCTCCTCGTCGGACAGCTCGAGGGTGAGCGCTTCGGCGGAGTCGGTGATCGAGACTTCGCCCGGGGAGCGAGTGATGCCGCCCTTCGTGGCGGTCAGCTCTCGACCTTCCTCAGCGCCGAGCCCTTGTGCGCGGCGACATGGTCGGTGCGGTCGCTCTCGATCTCGTACTGGGGCTCGTCCTGGCTCGCGCGGCGTCGATGCCCCTTGTAGTCGAAATCTGCGGTGTGGACCTTCGTGATCGTGCCGCTCACACGGCCGGCCTCGGAGTTCCAGCTGACGTGGTCGCCGACGGCGAACTCGGTGCTCATGCTTCCTCCTGTGCTTCCGGTGGATAGATCACGGTGCCGTCCTCGCGGACGACGGGACGGGCGCCCCAGGCGCCCAGCTCGTGCTCGACGGGGGCGGCGCCGGCGCGCAGGTGCACGACCTCCCAGCCGCGTGCGACGAGGGTGTTCGAGATCAGCAGCCGGTGGCAGCGCCAGGGCATCGGCTCACCGCACATCACTGCCACGTGATGCTCCGCGGCGAGCGCGGTGAGCTGCGCGATCCCGGCCTCGTACTCCTCGCCGAGGGTGTGGTCGGCGTAGTTCTTGAAGCTCGTGTTCTGCCAGCCCGCGTTCAGCTGCGGGTCCACGTCCCGCTGTTTCGGACGGCGCCCGGTGAGCTCGGCCAGGCGCCGGTAGCCGATGCCCGCCTCACCCAGCCAGCGGGTCATCTCCTCGGCGTCGAACTGTGGGCTGCGGCGGGAGCCGGGGAGGCGGCGCACGTCGACCAGCTCGTCGATCCCGGCGCCGCGGAGTGTCGCGAGCACCGCGTCCACGGGGCTGGTCCAGTGGCCGAGGGTCCAGATCGTGCCTGTCATCGCGCCTCCACGCCGGCTCGGCCCCGCCCGGGCCGCGGCAGCAGGGCGACGGAGAAGAACACGGCCGCCTGCGCGTCACGGGCGCGGTAGCGGTAGGGGCCCGGGGAGGCGATCCGCGCGGAGCCGCCCGACTCGATCACCTGCAGCCCGTCGGCGTCGTCGATCTCGAGGGCGCCCTCGATGACGTGGTGCATGATCCCGGGCAGGGCGATGCCGGAGCCGCCCTCGTAGCAGTCCTCGCCCACCAGCTTCCACTTCCAGGTCTCGACCGACAGCGCGTCGGTGTCCACGGCGCCCAGCAGCACGGCCCAGCTGCCCGAGTCGGTGGACCAGATCTCCACGCCGTCGGGGGCGTCGTCGGCGCCGACGCCTATCAGCGCGGCGAAGGTGGTGCCGAGCCCGGCGGCGATGCGGTCGAGGATCGCGACGGAGGGGTTCGCCTGGCCGAGCTCGATCTGGGTGAGCATGCGGCGGGAGACCTCGCTGGCCTCGGCGAGCGCGCCGACGGAGAGGTCCAGCTCCTGGCGGGCGGCGCGGATCCGCTCACCGAGCCGCTCGACCACGGCCGGGCGCATCCCACCGCTCATCGGGGCCTCCTGGTCGCTCGGGCGTTCCATGCCCGGAAGCCTATCGCCCACCGGGGTGACGGGAACTATATTGCGCACCCTCGGCGTTGCGCACTATGTTGCGCAGGAGCGGCCGGTGCGCCCCGCCGCCCCCTCTCCCTGCGCCCCGAAGGAGGTTCCCCATGACCGCGCCCGCTCCCGCGCCCGCGACCCCCGCGACCGCCCGGCCCGAGGCCCGTCTGCTGCGCTGGTTCGGCTCGTACGGGACCTTCGCGGTGCCGCAGGCCGCCGCGCCCATCGCCTTCTCCCTGATCGCCCTGCCGCTGACCGGCAGCGCCTCCGCCGGCGCCGCGATGATGCTCGCGATGACGATCGCGCAGGTCCTCGGCGCGGTCCCGCTCTCCCGGATCGGCCGACGCTTCGCCCCGGTCCCCTTCGTCCGCGCGCTCATCGGCCTGCGCACGCTGGCGCTGATCGCGATCGCGGTGCTCGCCGGGCTCGGCGCCCCCTTCGCCCTGGTCGTCGCGGGCGCGGCGCTCGCGGGACTCGTCAACGGCGCGGCCTACGGCACGCTGCGCTCGGTGCTCAACCACCTCGTGCCCGCCAGCCGCCTGCCCCGCGCCCTCGGCATCGCGGCCACGCTGAACGAGGTCACCTTCGTGGCCTCGCCGGTGATCGCCGCGGCCCTCGGCGGGATCTCCCCGCAGCTCGCCGCCTGGGCGATGGTGCTGCTGGGCGCGGCGCCGCTGCTCCTGCTGCCGTCGATCCCCTCGGCCACCGCGCCCGGCCCCGAGCAGCGCGGCAGCGCGCTGCGCCTGAGCCCGATGATCGTGCTGTGGCTGGTGTGCGGCGGGGCGAGCGCCGCCTCGATCGCCGCGATCGAGATCGGCGCGGTCTCCCTCGCGGTCTCCTTCGGCATGCCGGCCGCCTGGGGTGCGCTGTTCCCCGTCGCGATCTGCGTGACCTCGGTCGCCGGCGGCGTGTGGGTGAGCATCCACAACCGCGAGCCGCGCCGCCGCACCGTGCTGGTGTGGCTGGGCGTGACCGCGCTCGGCGTCGCCGTGGTGGGACTCGGTCACTCCGCCGTGGCGACCGTCATCGGCGCGCTGCTGGTCGGCGCGGTGCTCGCACCGCTGGCGACCTACTACTCCCTGGTGCTGGACCGGCTCGTCGCGCCCGAGCACCGCGCGGAGGTGTTCGCCCTGCTGCGCACCGCGAACGCGCTCGGGATCATCACCTCCTCGGCGCTGATCTCGCTGGTCTCCCTGCAGGCGACCTTCACCGTGGTGATCGCGGTGATGGCCGTGGTGCTGGCGGTGACCGGCGCGGTGTTCACCTCCGGCTGGGTGAAGGCCCGCCGCCGGCGCCTGGCGCGCGAGGCCGCCGAGGCGCGGGCGCACGGCGAGGCCGCGAACACGATGGATCAGCAGAAGGGGGCCTCCAGCGGCACGCGCTGAGGCTCAGCGCCGCGCCGTGCCGCTGGAGTCCCGATCCTGCAGTCGGGAGCGTGATTCAGCCGAGCCCGTGGCCGAGCGGGAAGGCCTCCCCCGTCCCGTCGGCCGTGGGGATCGCGACCGGCAGCTTCCCCCGCGCCTTCACCTCGCCCGCGAGCACGCCGGCGAGCGCGCGCAGGGAGGCGTCGGCGTTGCCGTAGGCCGCGAGCGAGGCGGCCACCTCCCCCACGTGCACCACGTCGTAGGGATTGCGCAGGGAGGCGTGAACGACGGGCGTGCCGGTCGCGGCGAGCGCCTCGACCAGCGCGACCTGGGCGGCCGGGGTGGTGAAGCCGGAGGACGAGGTGAGCACGAGGACCGCGTCGACCGCGGCGGCGGCCTCGGCGGCCTGCTCGGGTGTCGCGCCGGGCAGCGCTGTCGCGGCATGGCCCAGCGAGGTCAGCGCGTCGACCACCACCTCGAGCTTCGCCGCCGTGGCGGAGCCGGTGACCAGCACCGTCGCGCCGTCCGCGAGCGGCAGCGCGCCGTCCTGGGCGGTGATCAGGGTGATCGAGTCCTCGGCGATCCGCTCCGCGGTCGCGAGCGCGCGGGAGGTGCCGATCGCGCTCTCGGCCCGGGCGGCGTCGACGTGCACGTCGTCGAACAGGCCGCGGCGCAACTTCTGGGCGAGGATGCGCCGCACGGACTGATCCAGCCGCTCCTCGGTGATCTCGCCGCTCGCGACCGCGTCGCGCACTCCGCCGATCGCGACGACGAGGTCCGGAGGCATGAGCATCTGGTCGGCGCCGGCGAGGATCGCCTCGACCGGGACGCGGTCGTCGCCGAACAGGGTGCGCACGCCCTCCATCGCGAGGGAGTCCGTGACGATCACGCCCTCGAAGCCGAGCTCCTCGCGCAGCAGCCCGGTGAGGATCGGGCGGGAGAGCGTGGCGGGGACGCCGGAGTCGTCGAGCACGGGAACCACGATGTGCGCGGTCATGATCGAGTCGATGCCCTCCTCGATCGCGGCGACGAAGGGCGGCAGGTCGAGGGCGTCGAGCTCCTCGCGGGTGTGGTCGATCACCGGCAGGCCCAGGTGGGAGTCGGTCGCGGTGTCGCCGTGACCGGGGAAGTGCTTGGCGGCGGCGGAGCAGTCCGCCCCCTGCAAGCCCTTGATCTGGGCGTTGGCGAGGCGGGAGACCGCGCGGGGGTCGGCGCCGAGGGAGCGCACCCCGATCACGGGGTTCCGCGCCTCGACGTTCACGTCGACCACCGGGGAGAAGGCCTGGTGGAGGCCGGCGGCGCGCATCTCGGCACCGACGATCTCCCCCGCCTTGCGGGCATGGGCGCGGGAGCCGGTCGCGCCGAGCGCCATCTGACCCGGCAGCGGGGTCGCGGGGGCCGGGAGGCGGTAGACGACGCCGCGCTCCTCGTCGGCGCTGATGATCAGCGGGATCCCACCGCTCTCGAGCGCCGCGTCCTGCGCGTCGTTGGAGAGCGTCGCGACCTGCTCGATGCTCTGGAGGTTCTCGCTCCACACGAAGTAGATCAGCCCGCCCACGTGGTGGGTGCGAACGATCTCCGCGATCGTGTCCACGCCGGTGGTGGAGGTGTTCGAGGCATGCGCCTGGTCGGCGCGGGAGCCGTAGCCGACGGCGACGAAGAGCTGGCCGATCTTCTGCTCGACGCTCATGCCGGCGAGGATCTCCTCGATCCGGTCGGCGTGCCCCTTCGAGGGCGCGGCCTGGGCGGCGACGGGCAGGGCGACGGCGGCGCCGGTGCCGGCGAGGGCCGCGGTGAAGGCGCGGCGGGAGAGGGATGACATGGGGATCTCCTGGGGTTCTCGGGACGTCGGCGTGCTCAGTACAGGCGGTAGCGCTTGGTGGTGACCTCGAAGCGCCTGGCCTCGCGGCGCCAGGCCGCGACGATCGCCTCGGGGGGCTCGCCGTCCTCGAGCATCGCCCGGGTGCGCTTGGTGCCGGTGAGCTTGTCGATCCAGCACACGTCGTCCTCGGTGCGGCAGTCATCGCCCTCGCGCCAGTCGACCTCCTCCACCGTGCGCAGCAGCGCGGCGATCACGTGGATGCCGGTGCGGACGGGCTCGTAGGCGGCGGCATCGGTGACGTGCAGCTGCAGGCCGCCGCAGAAGACGCCCGCGTGCTTGGAGGTGGTGGGGGTGGCGAACATCGGCCGGTAGAGCACGCCGGGCAGCTCGGCGGCGCGGAGGGTCTCGAGGAGCTGGTCGACCTGGGCCTCGGTGATGAAGGGAGCGCCGAACCAGAGGAAGGGCGTGGTCGTGCCGCGGCCCTCGGAGATGTTCAGCGACTCGATCAGCCCGGTGCCGGCGTAGACCACGGCGGTGTCCGGGGTGGGGATGTTCGGGGAGGGCAGCACCCAGGGCAGCTCCTGGACGGGCGGCTCCTCGGGGTCGTAGCCGCTCATCTCGACCACCTCGAGGGTGACCTCGCCGTTCAGGAACTCGCCGTTGAACAGGCGGGCGAGCTCGCCGACGGTGAGGCCGTGGGTCTGGGGGATCTCACGCAGCCCCACGAAGGAGGACAGCTCCGACTCCAGCACGAATCCCTCGATGTCGGTGCCCAGCGGGTTCGGCCGGTCCAGCACCACGAACCGCTTGCCGTTCTCGCCCGCGGCCTGCATGGCGTAGTAGAGGGTCCAGATGTAGGTAAAGAAGCGGGCGCCGATGTCCTGGATGTCGAAGACGAGCACGTCGACGTCGGCGAGCATCTCCGGGGTGGGCTTCTGGGTCGCGCCGTACAGGGAGCGGACCGGCAGGCCGGTCTTCTCGTCGATGTAGTCGCCGACGGCGCCTCCGGCGGGCTCCGCCCCGCGCACCCCGTGCTCGGGCCCGAACAGGGCGGTCATGGTGAACCCGGCCGTCCCCTGCGCCTCGACCAGGAGGTCGATCGTCGAGCGCAGCTCGCGATCGGCACCGGTGGGGTTCGTGATCAGGCCGACGCGCTGGTCGCGCAGGGTCTCGAGGGCGGCGGGCTCGAGGAGGTTCTCGACGCCGAGGCGGAAGTCCCCGTCGGCCCTCTTCTTCCCGCGGGAGGGGGCGGCCTGGGCGGAGGCCGCACCGGCGAGGACGGCGCCGGCGGGAAGGGCGCCGAGGGAGGCGAGCACGCGGCGGCGTCCCGGACGGGCCGGCTGCGCGGCGGGATGGGGCGAGGGTGCAGGGTTCACGGGGGACCTCCGTCGTCGTCGTCGGATCGTGGCGCACGGGCGCAATCAGCCACGCTACCGGGGCGTGGTGCGGGTCACAACCGATTCCGGAGGGATGGCGTCGGCGGAAACAGGACTTCGGCGGCCCTTTCCGCAGATCGGGGTCGGCGGGGCGGGCGTCAGGCGGCGCGGAGCCCCGTGGCGAGGTCGAGGAGGTGGTCGAGCACGCCCTCGCCGCTCGCGCGCAGGCCGTTGTGCTCGTACTCGCTGGTGACCCAGGTGCGCACACCGGGCAGCAGCGCGGCGGTCGCCATCGAGAACTCGCGCGGGACGTAGGCGTCGTCGTAGTAGACGGCGGCGGCGCCGGGCACCTCGGCCGCGCGCAGGGCCTGCTCGTCGTAGAGGCGGGGCCATTCGTGCTCGGCGAGCACGTCCGCGGCCTCGGCCCACACGGCGAGCTCGGGGTCCTCGGCGAACAGGTCGCGGTGGATGTGCTCGCCGGCCAGGAGCGTCGGGTCCTCCGCGACCGCGGCGGGCATGGTGCGGTCCGCGGCCCAGCGGGTGGCGACCCCGTCGGCCCAGCAGCTCTCGTGGATCACGGCGTACAGCGGGTTCCGGCCGGAGAAGGGCAGGGCCGCGGCGAGGTCGTGGGCGAAGGCCGGCGAGGCGGGGTCGAGGTCCAGCAGGAGGTGGAGGCGCTCGGCGCCCTGGGAGGCGCCGAGCAGGTGGCCGAGGCGGCGCAGGGACTCGGCGCCGATGCGCCTCCCACCCGGGGCGCACAGCCGGCCCGCGGCGGCCTCGTCGGCCAGGCGGCGGAAGCGGTCGCGGTCGCCGGGGAAGCGGGCCCAGTACCTCTCGGAGCGGGCGATCATGCCCTCCCACGTCGTGGCGTAGACCTGGTCCATGTGGGGGCCGACGGTGGGGAGCCCGCCGGTGAACAGGGCCTTCTCGACGCTGCCCGCGGCGGCGGAGAGATAGCGCAGGGTGGTGAACCCGCCGAAGGACTGCCCCAGCAGCGACCAGCGCGGAAGGTCCAGCACCTCACGCAGCAGCTCGGCGTCCGCCACGATCGCGTCGGCGCGGAAGTGCGTCAGGTAGCGGGCCTGCTGGTCGGGGCTCGCTTCGCGCAGCGTGCGGGCGCCGGGGATCGCACCCTCGGGCAGCGGGGCGTCGGCGCCGACGGGGGTGGAGCGGCCGGTGCCGCGCTGGTCGAGCATGAGCACGCGGTGCTCGCGCAGGGCGCGCGGCAGCCAGGGCGGGGAGGCGGGGTCCAGGGGCCTCGGCGCCTCGGAGCCGGGCCCGCCCTGGAGGTAGACGAGGACGGGGAGGTCCTCGCCGCCGGGCCGGGTGACGAGGCGGGCGAAGAGCTCGATCCGGGTCCCGGCGGGGTCGGCGTGGTCCAGCGGGACGGGGAGGGTGAGGTCGGCGAGCGCGAGGCCGGGCAGGGTCCAGTCGGTGCGTGCGGGGCGGGCGGTCTCAGCGGTCATCGGTGCTCCTGGAGGTCTCGTCGTCGCGGGTGGTGGTGCCGGGGAAGTACTCCCAGTCGAAGCGGTGCAGGCGGCCCGGGCGGTCGCCGCGCTCGACGGCGCGGTCCACGACCACCCCGGACAGGCGTGCGAAGACGTCGTCGACGCCGTAGTAGCTGATCGGGCCGAGCAGCTCGGCCTCGGCGGGGACGTCGCCGATGGCGATGATCTCGAGCTCCTCCGGGACCTCCACCCCGGCCCGCGCCGCGGCGAGGCGGAGGGCGACGGCCTGGTAGCCGGTGCAGCAGAGGACGGCGGAGGGGCGGTCGGGGCCGTTCAGCCAGTCCAGGGCGATCTCGAAGGTGCCGCGGGTCCCCTCGGGGGTCAGGCGCATGTGCTGCTCGGCCGGAGCGTCGTCGTGGACGGCGACGGCGTCGACGAAGGCGGCGCTGCACGGCATGCTGAGCGCGCCGCCGGGCCGGGAGCGCAGATCGGGGGCGAGGAGGTGGACGCGGTCGTGGCGGGCGCGGAGGCGGGCATAGGCGTGGTGCACGGCGGGGACGGGGCTGGAGCTGACCACGTCGAAGCCCTCGGGCTCCATCTGCGCGCTGAAGGCGACGAGGCCGCTGCGGGTGCGGTCGGAGAGGCTGCGCACGCGGCGCGGGCCGTCCTGCTCGAGGTCGATCGCGGTGAGCAGCGCGGCGTCGGCCTCGGCGCCGAGGAGATGCTCGTACCAGCGCGGGTCGGTGAGGACCAGGGTGGACAGGCCCGTGCAGAGCGCGTCCTGGCGCACCTGGCTGGTGAGCTGGAGGCCCCACGGATCACCCAGGCTGCTGAGCGCCAGGACGACGCCCCCGCCCCGGCTCGAGGCGGCCGGGGGCGCGATGGTGGCGTCGTTCGCTGCGACCACCGGGATGCACCTCCGCACCGAACGGACATTGCGGCCGAAATGACCACAAGGTAGTAGAATACACGCTGGTCACGGCGATGTCCCGTTCTTCGTCGCAGAGCTCTTGCGCACGGTCAGGCGATGGCTCCCCCGCTCAGCCAGCCGATCGCCGGACCGGCGGTGTTCAGCAGCAGGATCACGCCGATGATCCCCACCGTCCAGGAGAAGGCGCCGGTCGCGCGGCGCACCGCCCCGTCGTGGACCCGCTCGAGGAATCGGTCGCCGCGCTCCCCCAGCAGCACCCGCGCCCCGCACAGCAGGAGGGCCGGCAGGATCATCACCGCGCAGTAGCCGACGAGCACGAGCGCCCCGCGGGGCAGGCCGATGGCCATGTCCGCGATGATCCCGAGCGCGGCGAGATAAGGGATCATCGAGGCCGCCTCGATCAGGCCCGCGCCGAGGGCGAGGGTGATCAGCGCGGAGGGCCGCCCCGAGGCGCGGCGGGCGCGGGCGGTCCAACGCCGCGCGGACGCCTCCGGGTGCCCGCCGCGCTTGACGACGGCCTTCGGGTCGAGGCGGAAGGACCACCACAGCAGGGCCGCCCCGGCGGCGGCGAGCAGCACCATGGTCTGCGGGGCCGCGAGCAGGTGGCCGAGGCGCTCCATGAGCGGGAGCAGGCCGGCGAGCAGCGCCACGCCGAGCAGCAGGTAGAACACCCCGATCACCGCGAGGTACAGCAGCGTGCGCCCGGCGACGCGGCGGGCCCCGCCCTCCCCCACCACGAGCAGGATGAGAGGGATGACGAGGGTGCCCATCGAGGTCGAGTCGACGAGGGCGAGCGCCACGAGCCCGAGCGGGCCGGCGAGGGAGGCGAGCTGGTCCATGGCTCCATCGTGCGCGGCGGGCAGCGCGCCGGTCCTCCTCCCTTGGGACGAGACCCGGCGGAGGCCCGAGGCCGGGCGGGCGCGGCCGCGTAGGCTCGCACCATGCCCGCCGACGTCCGTGCCGACGCCTCCGCCGCCCCCGACACCGCCGCCGTCGGCGCGCCACGAATCACAGGGCGCGACCTGCTGACCGCCGGGATCTATGCGGCGCTCGTCGTCGGCCTGGCCCTCTCCGGGATCTCGAACTCGGGGTTCCTCGGCGAGGGCCCGCAGTGGTCCCGAGGAGTCTCGGTCGCGCTGCTGCTCGCGGCGTGCGCGAGCCTGAGCTGGCGACGCAGCCGCCCGCTGGTGCCCTTCGTCGTCGCCGGGCCGCTCGCGACCGCCGAGATCATCGGCGGCGGGCAGATCTCCGCCTACTTCCTGCTGTTCGAGGCCCTGTTCGTGCCCGTCATGCACGGCTCGCGGCGGGAGGCGCGCACCTGCACCGCGATCTCGATCGCCGCCGCGGCGGCCGCGATGCTCGCGGCGCTGCTCGGGGGCCTGCCGGGACCAGCGGTGTTCCTGGTGGCGATGATCTCCGGGCTGATGGCGAGCACGCCGCTGCTGTGGGGCTGGGAGGTGCGCCACCACCGGGAGGCGCGCGGCGCCGCCGAGCGGCTGGCGGGCCTCGAGCACGAGCTCGCCGAGAGCCGGGCCGCGCAGGCCGTCGAGGCGGAGCGGCGCTCGATCGCCCACGACCTGCACGACGTCATCGCCGGCCATCTCAGCGCCGTCGCCCTCCACTCCTCCCTCGCCGCCTCGCTCGAGGACCGCGAGGCGAGGGAGGGTTCCCTGGCCGCCTCCCGCTCCTCCGCCCAGGCCGCGCTGCGGGATCTGCGCTCGATGATCGGGGTTCTCGCCGACGAGGGCACCGGCACCCTGCCGAGCGCCACCCTGGACTGGCCCTCCCTCGCCGCACGGCTGCGGGCGCGGGACCCGTCGGCCGAGGTCGAGATCGCGCCCGCGCTCACCGAACCCGCCCGGGTGGGGCCCGCAGTGCAGGCCGCGGCGCTGCGGATCGGGGCGGAGGCGGTGACCAATGCGGTACGGCACGGCCGGGCGCCGATCCGGCTCACGGCGGGGATCCAGGAGGGCGCGGTGCGGATCGAACTGGTCAACGGCCGCGACGGTGCGGAGCCGCTGGGGGCCGGGATGGGTCGTGCGGCCCTCGCGCACCGGGCGCTCGCGGTCGGCGGGACGGCGAGCTCGAGTCCGGTCCCGGACGCGGACGGGTCCCCGGGGTGGCGCGTGGAGGCGGTGCTCCCGCTCGACGCATCGGGCGACCCGCCGGCCGAGCCGCCCCTGACCGGCACGACTCTCACCGCCACGGAGGCCTCGCCGCGATGACCGATCCGTCCCCCTCCCCTGCGGCGTCCGACCGCCCCTCCTCCGCCCCGATCCGGGTGGTCGTCGCCGAGGACCATCCCGCCGTGCGCTCGGGGCTGGTCGCGCTGCTGCGCTCCGCCCCGGACATCACCGTGGTGGCCGAGGCGGCCGACGGGCCCGCCGCCCTCGAGGCCGCCCGCGCCCACCGCCCCGACGTGGTGCTCACCGACGTGCGGATGCCCGGGGCGACCGGCATCGAGATCACCCCACAGCTGCGGGAGACCGGGGCGAGCGTGCTGGTGATCTCCGGCTTCGACCTCGACGAGTTCGTGCTCGGCGCGCTCGCGGCGGGGGCCGACGGCTATCTCGTGAAGTCCGAGGACCCGCAGCGGATCCTCGCCGCGGTGCGGGACGTGCACCGCGGCGACGCGGTGCTCTCGGCGGCCGCGACCCGCACCGTGCTCGCGGCGCTGCGGGGGCGGGAGGGCGGCACACCCGACGAGGCCCCGCCCGCTTCCCCGGCGCCCACCGCCCCGGAGCCCGCGCTCACCGGGCGGGAGGAGGACGTGCTGACGCTGGTCGCCCAGGGGCTGACGAACCAGCAGATCGCCCGCGAGCTGTTCGTCGAGATCACGACCGTGAAGTCCCATCTCTCCCATGCGCTGACGAAGCTGGGCCTGGACTCCCGCGTGCAGGCGGCACTGTGGTGGCAGCAGCACCGGGGCTCCTGATCGCCCCTGCCCAGCCGCCCCTCTGTCCCTGATATCACGGTGACGAGAAACAGGGCCGCATGGGACGATCGGTGCGGGCCCGGACCTCGTCCGCCGCCCCTCCGACGGGTGGCCTTCCGGTCCCGGCCCGCCGGACCGCACTCGACGAAAGCGCGCCAGCCATGCACGCCCCCTCCCCCACCCCGACCGGTGAGCTGCCCGCCGTGGACGCCGGCCCCTCGACCTCCGCCCCCGAGCCCGCCGCGACGACCCGGGTCACGCCGATCATCGCCGTGCTCGTGGTCTCCGCCTTCGTCATGATCCTCAACGAGACGCTGCTCTCGGTCGCGCTGCCGGTGCTGATGGAGGACCTGTCGATCACGGCCGTGACCGCGCAGTGGCTCTCCACCGGCTTCATGCTCACCATGGCCGTGGTCATCCCGACCACCGGATTCCTCATGACGCGCCTGTCGGTGCGCACGGTGTTCCTCCTGGCGATGGCGCTGTTCCTCGCCGGGACGGCGCTGGCCGTCATCGCGCCGAGCTTCCCCGTGCTGCTCGGGGCGCGCGTGATCCAGGCGGCGGGCACCGCGATGGTGCTGCCGCTGCTGATGACCACCGTCCTCGCGCTCGTCCCGCTGCGCTCCCGCGGCCTGGTGATGGGTCTGGTGGGCGTGGTGATCTCGGCGGCGCCCGCGCTCGGGCCGACGATCTCCGGCGCCATCCTCGCTCGCGGCTCCTGGCATTACCTGTTCGTGATGATGGTGCCGATCATCGTGGTCGCACTGGTGATCGGGCTGCTGTTCATCCGCAACTACACCGAGCCGCGCGCGGTGCGCCTGGACGTGCTCTCCGTGGTGCTCTCCGCGATCGGCTTCGGCGGCGTGATCTACGCCCTCGCCTCGATCAGCGCGATCGTCGACGGGCATGCGCGTCTGGTGCCGCTGCTCGCCGCCGCCGCGGGCCTGCTCGCCCTCGCGGTGTTCGCGGCGCGGCAGGTGCGGATGCGCGCCCGGGGCCAGGAGCCGCTGCTGGACCTGCGCCCGCTGACCGTGCGCACCTACCTGGTCTCCCTGCTGGTGATCCTGCTGTGCTTCGCCACGATGCTCGGCACCGTCGTGGCGCTGCCGCTGTACATGACCGGGGCGCTCGGCATGTCGACCCTCGCCGTAGGGCTGACGATGCTGCCCGGCGCGGCGGCCTCGGGGCTGCTCGGGCCGCTGGTCGGCGCGCTCTACGACCGGGTCGGCCCGCTGCCGCTGGTGCTGCCCGGCGCGGCGCTGATGGCGCTGGTGAGCTGGGCGTCGATGCTGCTGCTGGACGGCGACGCCACCCAGGGTCTGGTCATCGCGCTGAACGTGCCGCTCGGGATCGGCATGTCCATGGTGATGACCCCGCTGATGGCGCTGTCCCTCGGTGCGCTGCCGAAGGAGCTGTACGGCCACGGCTCCGCCATCCTCAACACCCTGCAGCAGCTCGCCGGAGCGCTCGGCACCGCGGTGTTCATCGCGCTTCTTACCCTCGGCGCGGCCGTCGCCGCGGAGGGTGGGGCGGGCGCCGAGCTCGCCCAGGCCTCGGGCGCGACCTGGGCCTTCGTCGCCGGCGGCGTGATGTGCTCGATCGCGGCGCTGCTCGCGACGACGCTGCGGCGGCCGCAGGCCGCCTGACCGCTCAGGCGTCGTCGGCCGTGGTGGTGCCGGGGAAGAAGCGCCAGTCGAAGACGTGCGTGGTCCCGGACCGGTCGGTGCGGTCCACCGCCCGGTCTACCAGGATCCCGGCCAGCCGCGAGAAGACGTCCTCGACGCCGTAGACGCTGATCGGGCCGAAGAACTCGGAGCTGGCGGGGATGTCGCCGATCGCGACGAACTCGAGGTCGTCCGGGACCGACGCTCCCGCCCGCTCGGCCGCGAGCTGCAGCGCCACCGCCTGGTAGCCGGTGAAGCAGACGACCGCCTCGGGCCGCTCCGGGCCCGCGAGCCAGTCCAGCGCCGCGCGGTAGGTGTCGTGGCTGCCCTCGGGGACGACGTGCACGAGCGCCTCGGCGTCGTCGCCGTGGGCGTGGGCCGCCTCGAGGAAGGCAAGGGTGCGCTGATGGGCGAGGACGCCGCCGGGCCGGTCGACCTCCGGGGCGAGCAGGTGCACCCGCTCGTGCCGTGAGCGCAGCCGCGCGTAGGCGCTGCCGATGGCGGGCAGCGGCGAGGAGGAGACGACGTCGAAGCCCTCGGGCTCCATCTGCGCGCTGAACGCCACCAGCCCCGTCTGGGTCGAGCGGGCCAGGCGCCGCATCTGCTCGGGCCCCTCGGGGACGAAGTCGATGCTGGTGACGAGGGCGGCGTCGGCGGAGGCGCCGAGGAGGTACTCGTACCAGCGCTCGTCGGCGAGGACCAGGGTGGACAGCTCGTGCGCCAGGGCCCGGTCGCGGACCCGGGTGGCGAGCTGCACGCCCCGGGGGTCCTCGAGCGTGCCCAGCGCCAGCACGATCCCGCCGCCGCGGCCGGTGCGCATCGCCTGCGCGTGACGGTTGGGGACGTAGCCGAGCCGCTCCGCGGCGGCGCGCACCTTCGCCTTCGTCTCGGCGGAGCCCGCCGAGCGCAGTCCGCCGCGGCCCGAGAGCACGAAGGAGGCGGTCGCGATCGAGACGCCGGCCTCGCGGGCGACGTCCGCGAGGGTCACGGGACTCCGCGGCCGCCGACCACCGTCGTCACTGGTCATGCGGCGGTCCTCCTCGGCCCTGCTCCGGGCGCCGTCCGGCGCGGGCCCCGCGAGTCTAGCCGCGACGCGACCCGGGGCCGTCGGCGGTGGCGGGGTCGAGCAGCTCGGCGAAACGAGCGAGCGCCGCGGGGCCGACGACGTCCTCCTCCCCCAGCGGGATCTCCTGGCAGGGCACCTCGGGCAGGGCGGTGCGGAGGGTGGCGAGGTGCTGCTCCTCCACCGCTCGGCGGCGGGCGAGGAAGTCCCCGCGGTCCGCGGGCGAGCGCTTGTTCACCACGAGCGCGCCGACGTGGACCCCGGCCCGGGTGAGCTCCTCGTGCAGCTCGATCGTCTCCAGCACCGGCAGCCGTTCGGCGGCCAGCACGATCGCGAAGGAGGTGACGGACGGGTCGGTGAGGGTCTCGCGCAGTCCGGCGAGCCGGTCGCGGCGGCGCAGAAGGATCGCACGGATCTCCTCGTCCCGCTCCTCGAGCGGGTCCCGCGGCGCGGTGGAGCCGAGCACGGAGGCACCGAGGTCGGGCTTGCGCCGCTCCAGTCCGCGCCGTGCCGCGCCGAGGCGGGCGGACTTCTCCCGGCGGGTGAGCAGCCCGTCGGTCCAGGCGGTCATCACCTCCGGCAGCGCCATCAGGCGGGCGGTGTGGCCGCTCGGGGCGGTGTCGAGGACGACCAGGTCGAACTCCTCCCGCCCCCGCTCGATCAGCTCCGTCATCCGCTCGAGCACCGCCGCCTCGTGGGTGCCCGGGGAGCGGCGGGAGAGGTCCATGTGCTTGTCGACCTCGCCGTGGAGGGTGCGGGGCATGAGCCGCTTGAGGGTGGTGGCGACGTCGCGCAGGTGCTGGTCGGTGGTCGCGTCGGGGTCGATCTCGATGCCGTGCAGGGAGCCCGAGCCCGCCCCGTCGGCCAGCGGCGTGACCCGGTCGCCGATGCGCCGCTCCCACAGATGGCCGAGGTTGTGGGCGGGGTCGGTCGAGACGACGAGGACGCGCCTGCCGGAGCGGGCGGCGTCGAGGGCGACCGCCGAGGCGAGGGTCGTCTTGCCGACCCCGCCCTTCCCGCCGAGGAAGAGCACGCGACGGGACTGCGCGAGGCTCAGCAGCATCGGTACTCCTCCAGCGGCGAGCGCTCCATCCCCATCCTGCGGTGCCAGTCGTGGAAGCCGTCGTAGAGGACCGGCAGCAGCTCGGCCGTGTAGTAGGAGGCGGGGTTCGGGACGCCGAGCATCTCGCTCATCACGAGCATGCGGAACAGGTCGTCCTCGTCCCGCTGCGCGCGGGCGAAGGTGCGCCGGTAGGGGCCGACGTAGAACTCGTGCAGCCCCTCGGCCAGGGCGCGCAGGCGGGACGAGGCCGTCATCGGGCCGAGGAGTCCTCGAGCGGCTCCTCGTCGGCGCCCTCGACCTCGGGCGGCTCCGTCCGCGCGCGGGTCAGCGCGATCGCGGACTCGACGATCACCCACACCGCGGCGACGAGGATGATGACGTCGAGCACCAGCAGCAGCCAGCTGCCCTCGGCCGCGTACTGCCCCACCTGCACCAGCAGCGCGAACACGCTCACGAAGAGCACGAACAGCAGCGGCAGCAGGATCGGCAGCACCGGGCGGCGCTTACGGGTGAGCATCACGGCGAGGATCGCCAGAGTCAATGCGGCGAGGATCTGGTTGGTGGTGCCGAACAGCGGCCAGATCACCATGCCGCCGGTGCCGCCGGAGCCGGCGCCGAAGGCGAGGGCCAGGCACACCACGAGCACGATCACGGTCGCGACCAAGGTGCCGAGCCGCAGGCCCAGGATCTGCCCGATCTCCTGGACGACGAAGCGCTGCAGGCGCACGCCGGTGTCCATGGTGGTGGCGGCGAAGAGCACCGCCATGGTGGCGAGGATCGTGGCGGACAGAGAGGTCGGGATGCCGAGGCCCGCGTTCAGGATGGAGCCGCCGCCGGCGACGAACGCCTCGACGCCGCCCTCGTTGAACGCGGAGTAGACCGCCTCCCAGTCGGCGAGGGTGCGGAAGCCGGCGGTGGTCGCGATGATCGCGCCGAGCGCGAGCAGGCCCTCGCCCACGGCGCCGAAGTAGCCCACGAACCGCGCGTCGGTCTCCTTGTCCAGCTGCTTGGAGGAGGTGCCGGAGGAGACGATGCCGTGGAAGCCGGAGATCGCGCCGCAGGCGACGGTGACGAACAGCAGCGGCATCATGCCCGGGGTCCCCTCGGGCACGGCCTGGTTGAGCATGGGGGCGACGACCTCGGGGCGGAAGATCAGCACTGCGCCGTACAGCAGGGTCAGGCCGACGAACAGCTGGAGGCCGTTGATGTAGTCGCGCGGCTGCAGCAGCACCCACACCGGCAGCATCGAGGCGATGCCCGCGTAGAGGAACAGCACCAGGATCCAGAACGGCTCTGCCCCGATGCCGAGGAAGCCCTCCGGCAGCGCGAGCGGGAACCGGTCGCCGAGCAGGATCAGGCTGTACAGGGCGACCACGCCCACCACGGACACGATCGGCAGGTTCCACTTCAGGCGGTAGATCGCCTGGCCCACCAGCACCGCGACGACGAGCGCGCCCCCGGTGGGGATCACGGCCGAGGGGGTGGAGACCAGCAGGCCGGAGATCACCACGGCGAAGACGGTGTTGACCATGAGCAGCAGCAGGAAGATCACCACGAGGAACAGCCGGCTGCCGCGGCGGCCGATGTACTTCGCGGCGAGGGTGCCGATGGACTGGCCGCGGTTGCGGGTCGAGGCCCACAGGGCGCCGAGGTCGTGCATGCCCGCGAAGAACACGGTGCCGAGGGTGACCCAGAGGAAGGCGGGGCCCCAGCCCCAGATCACGGCGACGGCGGGGCCGACGATCGGCGAGGCGCCGGCGACGGAGGTGAAGTGGTGGCCCCACAGCACGAACTTGTTGGTGGGGACGTAGTCGACCCCGTCCTGCAGCTCATGGGCGGGGGTGCGGAAGTCGGCGTCGAGCCGGTACACCTTCTTGGAGAGATAGCGCGAGTACAGCAGGTAGCCGGCGATCATCATGCCGACTCCCACGATGGCGAGGACCAGGGAGTTCACGAGGAGTCGTCCTTCGGGGCGGGGGCGGGAAGCGCGGCCGCCGTGGTGCGGGGACGGGCGACCTCCCTCGGCCTCCGGCTCCTCCGCGTCCTCGTCGAGCGCGTGGGTCCACTCTAGGGCAGGGGCCCGGCCGACGGGTGGAGCTCGAGCTCCGCACCGGGCAGCACGGTGCTGCGGTGCAGACGGCGGAGCCCTGCCGGCGGATTCTCGAGGGCGTCGAGGGGGACGGTGACCTCCGCTCCTCCTGCTCTCATGCGCGGTCCTCCGGCTCGAGCATCGGGTCCATCGGTCGCGGAGTCCAGTTCTCGGCCCAGGGGCCGGCGGTGAGGTGGGCGGACACGGTGGGCTGGTCGGCGCTCCATCCCGACGACGCATGGAAGGAAGTGCGCTCCCGCCGGCGGTGCGGGGAGATCTCGACCTCGTAGGAGCCGTCGACGATCGAGAGGATCGCCTGGTCGAGCTGCTGGAGAAGGTCGCGGGAGCCGGTGTCGCAGGCGTCGCAGCCGCAGTCCGGAACGGTCTCCACCGCCAGCGGCGGATCGCCTAGGCCGACGACGACGCTGTGCAGCACCGCGTCGCCGGAGGTGAGGTCGACGCTTCCCGGCGCCTCCTCGGGCGCGGTGCGGACCAGCAGCAGGGGCTGCGCGCCCGGTCGGTGCGGGCGCAGAACCGTCGCTCGGTGGATGGTGACCAGCGGGTCGGTCAGCCAGGACAGGGCAGCGCCGTCCGCGATCTCCTCGCGCTCGGCCCAGCCCTTCGCGACGAGCACCTGGGCCCAGGCCTCGGCACGGGCGGCGAGGATCCTGTGCTTGCCGGGGTCGAGGCAGCGGCTGTACTCCTCCTCGCGCACGGGGATGTCCTCGCCGTCGGGCCCGAGGTGCGGATCCGGCCAGGGCGGGGTGTCGGCGCCGGTCACGGCGAAGGCGCGCTCCACGTCGGCGAGCAGGTCGAGCAGCTGCGGTGAGAAGGGCGGGCCGGCGTCGACCTCGCCCTCCTCGGCGCCCTCCTGCAGGAAGGCGTGATGCTCCTGCCACCAGGTGGGCGTCTCGTCGTCGGTCATGGGGCGGATATTACGCACCGCACCGGGCGGGCTTCACGTCTTTCAGCCGGCCGTGCGTCCGCCCGCCGAGGCGATGCCGAGCCACGTGTGGCGGTTGTTCCACCAGCACCAGCCGAGCTTCGGCGCGTCCTTCCGCTCCTTCCCGTCGCGGCCGGTGCCGCCCGAGATCCACAGCGCGGGGGTGCGGGAGTCGAGCTGACCGCTCGCCTTCCGGATCCGGGAGCCGATCGTCATGAAGCAGTGGTTCCGCTCGAGGACCTCCGGGATCTGCAGCACCCAGAGCAGCCCCTCGGTGAGCAGAAGCGGGCTGCGTCCTGCGGCGGTGATGGCCTCGAGCGCCTCGGCCGGGGAGGCGTTCTCGAACTCGTCTCCGCGGTCCGGGGCCTCGGCGAGGTAGATCGGCGCCTCGGGCAGGTCGACGTCGGTGGGCGCGAAGGCGTCGACGTCGGTCATGTCCTCGACGACGAAGCCCGACTTCTCGCCGCGCCGGATGAGCGGGGCGAGGGCCGAGGGCGGGGCGAGGGCGGGGTCGATCGCGAGGAGGGCGTCGGTGCGATCGGCGCCGGCGCGGGCGGCGAACTCGCGCAGCGCGTCGGCCGGGAGTCCCGCGAGGGTGTGGAGGTCGAGCGCGATCAGGCGCTCGGCCTGGGCGGCGAGGGTGGGCAGGGCTGTGGAGACGGTGATGGGAGCTCCTCGGAGGACGCGGCGGGCGGGATGAGGCGAGCAGGGATCAACGCGGGCGATGACGGGATTGTTCCCCGCCGCGATGCTGCCGGGCAGTGGTCGGCGGGAGGCGGTGCACACTTCTGCGCTCCCTGCGTGACCTCAGCGCCTCTGGCGGACTGAGGTCACGCACAGGACGCCGAAGTGTGCGCGGGGGTTCGGTCCCCTCGACGGGCGGGGCCGGGTAGGGAAGAGTGGGCGGCAGCGCCGGGAGCGAGGAGAGGGTCAGGATGAGGATCGCGATCGCCGGGGGCACCGGCATGGTCGGACGACGCATCACAGAGGCCGCCCGCGAGCGCGGGCACGACACGGCGGTGCTGAGCCGCCGCGAGGGCGTCGACGTGCTCACCGGGCAGGGGTTGGACGCCGCGCTCGAGGGGTCCGACGTGGTCATCGACGCCCTGAACATCACCACCCAGAACGCGCGGAAGGCGACCGAGTTCTTCACCGCCACCAGCAGGAACCTGCTCAAGGCGGAGCAGCGCGCCGGCGTCGGCCATCACGTGCTGCTCTCGATCGTCGGGCTGGAGGCGGCCGACGCCGCCTACTACGCGGGAAAGCTCGCCCAGGAGCGTCTGGTCGAGGCCTCCGCGCTGCCGCACACCATCGCCCGCACCGCCCAGTTCCATGAGTTCGCCGGCCAGATCATCGCGCAGACCACCCTCGGCCCGCTGACCCTCGCACCGCGGATGCTCTCCCGGCCGGTCGCCGCCCGCGAGGTCGGGCACCACCTGGTGGATCTCGCGGAGGACGGCCCCTCCCGGCGTGCCCCGGACCTGATCGGTCCCGAGGAGGAGACCCTCACCGGCATGATCCGCCGCCAGTACGCGCACGACGGGATCTCCCGGCGCGTGCTCGAGCTGCGCCTGCCCGGCACCTACTGGCGGGGACTGGCCTCCGGGGCGCTGCGCGGCGACCCCGCGACGGCCCGGATCGGCGCGACGACCTTCGAGGAGTGGCTGGATTCGGAGGACCGCCGCGGCTGAGGGGCCGGGAGGCCGAGTCGCTCAGCCCCGACGGCGGCGCGTCCCGGCGGCGAGCTCGCGCAGCGCCTCCTCGGTCGCGTCCCAGCCCATGCAGGCGTCGGTCACCGAGCGGCCGCGGACGAGCCCGATGGGGCCGACCTCGGGGTCGAGCTTCTGCGCGCCGCCGAGCAGGTTGCTCTCGAGCATGATCCCGGCGATCGCGGCGCCGCCTGTCGCGACCTGCTCGGCCAGCAGCCCCGCGACCTCCCGCTGGCGCACGTGGTCCTTGCCGCTGTTGGCGTGGGAGGCGTCGATGATCAGGCGCTGCGGGAGCCCTGCCGCCTCCAGCCGACCTGCGGCCTCCGCGACCTGGGCGGGGGCGAAGTTCGGTGCGTCGGCCCCGCCGCGCAGGATGAGGGAGAGGTCCGGGTTGCCGGTCGTGGCGACCAGCGCGGCCCTCCCGTCGGCGTCGATGCCGAGGAAGGACTGCGGGGCGGAGGCGGCGAGGAGCGCGTCGAGCGCGACCTGGATCCCGCCGTCGGTGCCGTTCTTGACCCCGATCGGCATCGACAGTCCCGAGGCGAGCTGGCGATGGATCTGCGACTCGGCGGTGCGGGCCCCGATCGCGCCCCAGCTGACCAGGTCCGCGATGTACTGCGGGCTGATCGGCTCGAGGAACTCGGTCGCGCAGGGCAGGCCGAGGGCGGTGACCTCGAGCAGGAACGCACGTGCGGCGCGGAGCCCGGCCGCGATGTCGTGGGAGCCGTCGAGGTGCGGGTCGTTGATCAGTCCCTTCCAGCCGACGGTGGTGCGCGGCTTCTCGAAGTAGGTGCGCATCACCAGCAGCAGATCGTCCTGCAGCTCGGCGCGCAGCGTGGCGAGACGGCTCGCGTAGTCGGCCCCGGCCTCCGGGTCGTGGATCGAGCAGGGTCCGACGACCACGAGCAGACGGTCGTCGACCCCGCTGAGCACGTCGCGGACCTGCTCGCGGTGCGCGGCGACCTGGGCGGAGAGCACAGGGTCCAGCGGCTGCTCGGCGAGGAGATCGGACGGGGAGGGCAGCGCCGTGATGGACGCGACGTGGCGGTCGACGGCGGGAGCGGCGGTGAGAAGGGTCATCGGTGGGGTCCTGTCCTGGGAGGGGCGGACCCGCTGTGCAGAGCCCGCCGGGAACGGCGAAGGGCAGAGCGGATGCTCTGCCCTTGTCGGCTCTGGAGAGGGTTGGCTGCGCTACACGGCGGCCGGCCCCTCCGGAGCCGACATCGCATAGAACTGCCAACGCTTCTGCATGCGGGGAAGCGTACACGGCATGGGACCGTGGTGGTCGACGGATCCGCCGACGGACCGCGCCCTGTACGGCCTCGGGGTTCCGACCAGGAGGTCGGCCTTGCGCGGCATCGCCGCTCTAGACTCGGCACGACGCACGAGATCGAGTGCGCCCCCTCGACACAGGAGGTCAGCGATGAGCACCGACGAGAAGTTCGAGAATGCCAAGGACAAGCTGGGCGGCCAGGCCAAGGAGGGTCTCGGCAAGCTCACCGGCGACAGGGCGACCGAGGCCGAGGGTCAGGCCCAGCAGGGCAGGGCCGACGTCAAGGACAAGCTCCAGGACGCCCGGGACACCGTCAAGGGCGCGGTCGACGGCCTGCTCGGCAAGGACGAGCGGGACTGATCTGCTCGGCGCCCACCTCGCGCTGAGAGCACCGGCGGCTCCCTCGCGGGGGAGCCGCCGGTGTCGTGCCTCGGGGCGGGGGTGACACGGCTCGTCGCACCGCGCACCATGGAGACCCCTTCGAAGAGGATTCCCCATGACCCCGCGCGTGCGTGTGCAGAACTTCGGCGTCTCCCTCGACGGCATCGGTGCCGGTGAGGAGCAGACCCTCGAGCGACCCTTCGGCCACGTCGACCCTGGCGAGCTCATGGGCTGGGCCTTCGAGACCGCGAGCTTCCCCGGCCGCACCGAGCCCGGCGGGTCCCGCGGCCTCGAGGACCACCTGACCCGCGCCTTCTCGCTTGGCATCGGGGCCGAGATCATGGGTCGGCACAAGTTCGGGCCCCAGCGCGGCCCCTGGACCGACGACGGCTGGATCGGCTGGTGGGGCGAGGAGCCGCCCTTCCGCACCCCCGTCGTCGTGCTCACCCATCACGAGCGGGAGCCGCTCACCGTCGGCGCGACGACGTTCCACTTCCTCGACGCCGGCCCGGAGCAGGCCCTCGAGCGGGCGCTCGAGCTCGCGGCCGGCAAGGACGTGCGGATCGGCGGAGGCGTCACGACCGTGCGGGAGTTCCTCGACGCCGATCTCGTCGACGAGATGCACGTGGCGATCTCACCGATCGAGTACGTCCACGGGCTGCGTCTGTGGGAGCGGCCCGAGGAGCTCGCGGACCGCTTCCACCTCGAACGGATCGCGGCGCCGAGCGGGGTCGAGCACTGCTTCTTCTGGCGCCGGTGACGAGCTGCCCGGAGCACGGGTGGAGCAGACCTCCTGCTCGAGTTGACCCTGTTCTCGCAACAGGCTCTTCACTGAGGGGTCCGCGCCTCACACCGAGGCCAGCGCACCGACCAGGAGGGCGAGCCATGCACGAGCGAGAGGACGGAGGGCCCGCCCCGACGGCGCGGCGCCCGCGGGAGCTGCTGCGCCCGATCGCGCGGTCTCCGCTGGAGGTCGCCCTGCTCGTCGCGGCCGCCCTCGGTGCGGCCGCGCTGGGCTGGCTCAACCGGACGCCGTGGTGGGGAGGGCTCCTCACCCTGACGGCGCTCCTGTGCCTGGCGGCGCTGCTGCACGGCCTGCGCAGATCACGGGCCCTCGTGCGCGTTCTCGCGGGACTGGCCGGGGCCGCCCTCGTCCTCACCACGGCCGTGATTGCCCACCCGCCGGCGGGGACGCGGCCGGCGGGCGGCAGCGATCCGGCTCGGACGCCGCCCGTCGCGACCAGCGAGGGCCCGGTGCAGGGCGTGGTCAACGATGAGCGCACGGTGGAGATCTTCGCCGGCATCCCGTACGCCGCGCCCCCGGTGGGCTCGCTGCGCTGGAGCGCCCCGACGCGCCCCGCACCGCGTGAGCAGGTGCTGCATGCCGACCGCTTCTCCCCCGTCCCCGTGCAGCCGACCTCCCGCTTCACCTCCCGCGCTCTCTCCCGGATCGTCCAGGCGCCCCTCGAGGGAACCCTGCTGAACCCGTACCGCACCAGCGAGGACAGCCTCTCCCTCAACATCTGGCGCAGCACCGCCCCGGGGTCCGAGGCTCTGCCGGTGATCGTCTACATCCCCGGAGGGGGCTTCGCGACCGGCTCGGGGGCGCTGCCCCTCTACGACGGCGAGGCGCTCGCCTCCCGCGGGGACGTCATCACCGTGACCCTGAACTACCGGCTGGGCGTGCTCGGCTTCCTGGCCCACGAGGACCTCGCCGCGGAGTCCGCCGACGGCGCCTCGGGCAACTACGGGATCCAGGACCAGATCGCCGCACTCGAATGGGTGCAGGAGAACATCGCCTCCTTCGGCGGGGACCCCGACCGGATCACCGTCGCCGGCGAGTCGGCCGGCGGAGAGAGCGTGTGCATCCTTGGCGCGTCACCGCTGACCACCGGGCTCGTCTCCGGGATCATCGGCAGCAGCGGTGCCTGCATGGGCACCACCGGATCGACGTCGGACGGCGACCAGTACGACACCCGCGAGGCGGCCGAGCAGGCCGGGGAGCTCCTGAGCGAGCGCCTGGACGGCGCGAGCATCGAGGAGATGCGGGAGATGCCGCTCGACCGCCTCCTGGACGCCTCGGCCGACCTCGACCAGCACTGGCGCCCCTCCGTCGACGGGCACGTCCTGCCCGCCTCCCCCTCGGAGATCTATGCCTCAGGTCGTCAGCTCGACGTCCCGATCCTCATCGGCAGCAACGCCGACGAGGCCTCGCTCGCCCTCGCCCTCCCCGGCACGCCGGAGGTCGAGGAGTACCGCGCGGACGCACGGGAGACCTACGGGGACCTCGCCGAGCAGTACCTCGCGCTGTATCCGGGAGACACCCCTGAGCAGGCACGGGACTCGACCCTGCAGGCGCAGACGGACAGCGTCATGACCCGCGCGATGCTGCGCTGGGCACGCCTGCACTCCGGCTCCGCCACGGCCGAGGCGTACCTGTACTTCTTCACGCACACGCCGCCGGAGAAGGGCCTGGAGAGATACGGGGCGTACCACGGCGCCGAGGTCGCCTACGCCTTCGACAACCTCGGCGCGGACCACGACGCCGACTACACGGAGGCGGACCATCGGCTCCGGGACCAGCTGAGCGGCTACTGGGTGGACTTCGCCCGCACCGGCGACCCCAACGGACCCTCTCGTCCGAACTGGCCGACCCACCGCAGCGCCCCCGAGCAGGTGATGGAGCTCAGCGGTGCCGGCGGCCAGGTCGCGCCCCGCCCGCGCGCTGCCGCCGTCGACTTCTGGCTGGACTACGAGGGACCCATCGCCTGACCTCTCGGCACCGGCCGCTCACGACTCCGCACGTGAGGCCAGCGCCGAGTTCATCGCGGCGAAGCCGTCCCCGGTGGAGCGCAGCATCCCGCGCAGCGGGAGCACGAGCAGACCGGTGAACCGCTCCGACTGGGTGAAGCGGGTGGAGTCGTCCCCGAGCGGTTCGAGCTCGAAGGAGTGGGCGCCGTCGAAGAGCCCGGGGACCAGCAGGCGCCCCAGCCAGGCCAGGTGCCGCTCGGGCTCGAGGTCGGTGACGGTCGGTGTGAAGCGCTGCGTCCGCCCGCCGGGCGGCTCGATCGTCACGGCGAGGCGGGAGCCGACACGCAGCTCCCCGCTCAGCTCGGTCATGAACGAGTTCCACTCCGGGTAGGCGGCGGTGTCGGTGAGGACCTCCCACACACGGTGCGGGGAGGCGGCGATGTCGATGCTCTTCGAGAGGGTGAACATGGCGTCCTTTCGGGCAAGGGCCTCCGCCCGCTGCGGGCGGCGCGGTGGCCGGGATCGAGGTGGACCGGTCAGGTCGTCGGCGCGGTGACCGGTCCGGTGCGCCGCGTGCGCAGCCACACCACGGCGGTGACGAGGGCCAGGGCGAGGGTGGCCGGGATGAACAGCGACGGGGTCATCGCCCCCGCCGAACGGTCGAAGCGCTCGGCGAGATCCGCCTGCGGCACGAGCCCGAAGCTGAAGTAGAAGACGTTGAAGGACGCGTGGATGAGCACGGCGATCTCGAGACCACCCGTCCGCCAGGTGACGAGCCCGGTCGCCACCGAGACCACGAGATAGAACAGGTTCCAGCCCGGGTCGGGCGCGGCATGGAGCATCGCGAAGGCCAGTGCGGACACGCCGATGCCGAGCACGAGCGCCGGGATGCGACCGCGCACCCAGCTGCCCGCGACCCGCAGGATCAGGCCCCGGAAGCCGTACTCCTCACCCGCTGCCTGCAGAGGCACCAGAAGGACCGTCATGAGGAACATGGCGAGCAGATCGCCCCGCGCCCACGTCACGGAGTCGGCAGGTGAGGTGAACTCCTGGACGGACAGCGCGATCGCGAACAGCGGCACGATCATGACGAGCGCGCGCCCGAACAGATCGAACCGGAAGCGGCCCAGCACCGAATGCATCGACCCGCGACCGACCCCGTAGAGCCACCTCTGGATCGCGATGCTCCAGGGGACCAGCAGGGCGACGGCGATCAGTCCCGCCCCGGCGACGAACGGCGAGTTCATCGGCTCGTCGGAGACGGCGTCCGGGCGGACGATGCCCTCGAGCCACATGGCCGCCGCGGAGAGCAGCAGGGCCGAGACCGCCATCCCCGCGACGAGCAGGCCGATGGCCAGCAGCCCTCGGGCGATCCTCCGTCTCGGACCGGCGAGCGCCTGGTGGTACTCGGTGCCGGAGGGGACGTTCCTCGTCCTGGGGGAGCGGGTCGCCGCGGCGTTCATGAGGGAGCCTCCAAGGTGTCGTTCGGTGGGCGTGAGGCCCCATCTCGCACCATGACGTCACGTCCGGGTCAAGCGTGGGCCCGCTGCGGAGCTGCGCCGGTCACATCGAGCGCTCCACCGCACGCTCGGCTCGGCGAGCTCAGCGCCCCTCCGCGTCCTCCAGGCACTCCTGGAGGGTGCGCATCACTCGCTGCTGCACCGGATTGAGGCTGCGCCGTTCCAGCTGCTCCAGCAGCGCGAGAGCCCGCGGGGCGCGGAACGACACGTCCTTCATCGTGTCGGCCACCGGCCGGATGAGCTCGAGCCACTGCTCGATCAGCGTCTCCACCTCCGGCTCCGGCGTCTCGGCATCGAGGGCGTAGAAGCGCGCCTCTATCTCGGCGGCCGCCCGTCCGGCCTCCCCCGTGCGGCCGAGTCGGGCGGCCAGGTCGGCCGTGCCCTCCCTCCCCAGCAGATGGGCGAGCAGGATCAGCTGCTCGTCCTCGTACCGGACCATGTCGGCGGGCGCCCCCGACTCCGACGCGGAGCGCCAGGCGGAGAGCTCGGGGGGAAGGTAGGCAGGGACACCCGTGCGCCGCAGCAGGTCGATGCTGTCCCGGCGGGCGCTGAGTCGTTCGATCTCGGCGGCGGCCCGGCGGTCCAGCTCGTCGAGCAGCCGCTCCGCAGCCGTCGGGTCGTCCAGCACGGCGGGGAGCTCCGACAACGGCACTCCCAGCGCCGCCAGTCGGGTGATCCGCAGCAGGCGGACGAGATGGCTGACGTCGTACTGCCGGTAGTCCCCGGACGAGCGGGGCGGCTCCGGCAGGAGACCGATCGCGTGGTAGTGACGCAAGGTGCGCACGGTGACGCCTGCCAGGTCGGCCAGTTCGCTGCTGAGCATCCGGCACCTTCCTCAACTCCTGATCGCACCGGCCGCGCAGGACGAGCACGATCAGCAGCACGAGCCTCCACAGTCTAGCGATGCCGTCCCCGTTGACCATGTTCCGGAAACACGGGGTGCACTGGCGTCGGGCGGTGCCGCACGGGCATGCCGACGACCAGGAGGAGACAGATCATGTCCCGACCACAGATCGACGACCGCGAGCACGGCCGTCGCCGAGGTCCGGCGCTCCTGGTCGCCGTGCTCGCCGTGGGTGCGCTGGTCCCCGCCGTGCTCGCGACCATCTCCTTCTCCACGCTCGCGGGGGAGCGGGACCACGGCCTCGGCACCACGCCCGATGTCGTGCTGCTGGCCGGTCCGCTCGCCTTCCAGGAGCTGGTCTGGGAGGAGTGCACCTTCGACGAGGAACTGGCCGCCCCGCTGCCGGATGCGGACCTGTCCAACGTCGAGTGCGCGACCGTCCTCGTGCCTCGGGACTGGAACGACCCGGATCCCGGCTCGACGTGGGACCTGAGCATCTCCCGGGCCGTCAACATCGTTCCCGAGGACCCGGAGTACCGCACGACGATCATCGCCCATCCGGGCGGGCCCTAAACCTCCGGGCTCTCGTTCGCCTCGACCGTGCAGAGTCAGACCCCCGAGCTGCGTCCCACCACCAACTACCTGAGCTTCGATCAGCGCGGGCCGGGACAGTCCAGCCATGCGCCGTGCCGGTACGAGTACGACCCGGCCGAGGGCGACCTCGCCCACGTGAGCGCGATCGGGGAGACCTGCTCCCAGGACCCGGCGGTCGCGACCATGACCACTGAGCAGACCGCCTACGACATGGACTTCCTCCGCCATCTGCTGGGCCTGGAGACGGTCACGTACCTGGGCTACTCTTACGGGACCTGGCTGGGCACCTGGTACGGCGCGCTCTTCGGGGAGAACATCGAGAGGATGGTCTTCGACTCCGCTGTCGACGGCACGGCGGACTCGATCCAGACCCTCTACGACGCGGCGCACGAGGGCCGCGACCGACAGTTCCGGCTCCACCTGATGAACTGGATCTCCCGGCACGACGACGTGTTCGGCCTCGGCGAGGATCCCGCGGCGATCTGGGAGAGGTACTTCGCCGCGACCGACGCTCCCGAGGCAGGGCTCACGGCCCGGTACGCCTGGAACGCTTCGGGAGCGATCGTCGCCTTCTCGAACTCGGGCGCCTACCCTCTGGCCGGGGAGCTGGTCGCCGCGATCGTCGCGGAGGCAGAGGCTCCCGTCGGCCCCCGCGACCCCGCGGAGTCCGCGGCCCATGTCATCGACTCCCTCTCGGGACTCACCGAGGACCAGCGCGCGGCGGCCCTCGTCCGGCTCGAGTCGCTCGCCGCCGACCCGGACACCGGTTCGGGACCGGTACAGGCGACCTACGACGAGGTCATCGACTTCACCAAGTGCACCGACGGCCAGTGGACCCAGGGCGAGGAGCATTGGGAGCGGTTCCACCGGGAGACGGCGGCCATCGCCCCGCTCACCGCCCAGCTGGGGCTGCTGGAGACCCCTCAGGTGTGCGCCTTCTGGCCGACGGAGACGATCAGGCCGGAGGCCGACGAGAGCTTCCCCGAGACGCTCGTGCTCCAGAGCGAGCTCGACTCCATGACCCCCTTCGAGCATGGTCGGGCAGTCGCCACCGGCCTGCCCCACACCAGCCTGATCGCGGTCGACAACGATAGCGCGCACGGCATCTTCCCCTACGGCACCGACGAGATCGACCGACCGGTGCTCGACTTCCTCCGCGGCGGGGAGCGTCCGGGGGCGACGATCATCGCCGCAGGGAAGCCGATGCCCCTCGAGGAGCGGACCTACCAGTCCTGGTCCCCGCTCGACGAGGTCGCGGAGCATCCCGGCCCGGTCCCGCGCTTCACGGATCCGATGGTGCCCGCTCGCACGCTGGAGCTCCCGGACGGGCCCTGACTCCGCGGGGGACGACTGCGCCTGTCCTTCCGCGGGGGACGACTGCGCCTGTCCGTCCGCGAGGGCCTCGACGCCGCGAGGGCGTCACGCCCGCGTGCCGTCCTCCTCTGCCACCTCGGGCTCCAGATCACGCAGGGCCCCCGTCGCGAGCACGGCGAGGAGCACGAGGACCCAGGTCCCGCTCAGGCCGAGCGCTGCCAGCGACGGGGACCCCGCATCCGCCACCACGCCAGCGACGGCGATGCCCGCAGGGGCGGCGACCATCAGCAGCGCCGTCTTCACCCCGAGCACCCGTCCGAGGAGGGCGTCGGGAGTGCGTTGGAGCTGCAGGACGCCAGTGACCGCACCGACCACGGCGTTGCCGGCGCCGAGCACAGCCGCTCCCGCGAAGATCACCGCCGGCGACTGCAGCGAGACCATCAGCGCCAGACCCGCCGTGGTGGCGAGGATCCCCGCCGCCATCCACACCCGCGCGCTCGCTCGGGGGCCGAAGGCGCTGTACAGCGCCGCGCCGAGCAGCATGCCGACGGCGAGGGAGGTGAGCACGAGCCCGAGCAGGTCAGGGCGGTCGAGCCGGCCGAAATAGATCGGGATGACGACCGACTGCAGTCCGGCGAGAGCGACGGCGAGCCCGAGGACCATCCCGATCGTGCCCGCGAGGAAGCGGCTGCGCGCCACCGTCAGGAAGCCGTCGGCGAGCTCCCGCAGCACGGGCCGGCGCGCGGGGAGATCAGCCTCGACGGCCCCGAGCCGGCGCGGCAGCAGCCCCGTCACCACCGCGGCGAGCGCGGAGGTCGCCGCAGTGATCCAGAGGACCGACATCGGGTTCACGACGGCCAGCATCGCACCGGCCGCAGCGGGGCCGAGCACGAGGGCGAGGGAGGTCAGGCCCTGACGCATTCCGACCACGCGCTCCAGGTCGAGTCCGGCATGCCGGGCGACCCGCGGCGCGAGGACCTCGCGGGCGGTCATCCCCGGGACGTCCCCGAAGGCGCCGAGGATGCCCAGCAGCACGAACCACACCAGGTCCAGGCCGAACAGCAGGTCCGCGAGCGGCAGCGCCGCGATGGCCGCGGCGGAGATGACATCGGAGACCATCGAGGCGGTGCGCCGGTTGATGCGATCGATGATCACGCCGCTGAAGAGCCCGACCGCCACCGAGGGGATCGCCGTCGCAGCGGCGAGGACCGACATCCCCAGCGGGCTTCCGGTGGTCTGCAGGACGATCAGGGGTAGGGCGACGGCAGCGATGCCGTTGCCGAGGAGGCTCAGGAGGTGGGAGGCGTAGTACGCGAGGGCGACAGGTGACATGGCGACAGGGAAGACCCTGACGTCGCGTCCGGGTCAAGGCGGCGGGCGCAGAGGCGTGACCCGGCCCTCGCGGGCGCGTCCGGCGGCCTGGGTACGGCTCCCGGGCTCTGGCTGTTGACCATGTCCCGGGAACACGGGATGCACTGCCGTCGGACGGCGCCGCGAGGGCCCGCACCCGATGACGAGGAGCTCCCATGTCCCGATCCCGGACCACCCACCCCGACCGCGGCGGGCGGCGCGGCCCGGAGCTCCTGGTCGCAGTGCTCGCCCTGGCCGCGCTCGTCGCCGCCATGGTCGCCGCGGTGTCGCTCGACGCCCGCTCCCGGGGCGAGGGCGGGGAGCACGGCCTCGGCACCGGCCCCGACGTCGTGCTGCTGGCCGGACCGCTCGCCCACCAGGAGCTGAGCTGGGAGGAGTGCACCTTCGACGAGGGCCTCGCGGCGCCCCTGCCGGGCGCGGACCTCTCCAACGTCGAGTGCGCGACGGTGCAGGTGCCGCGCGACTGGCACGATCCGCACCCCGAGTCGACCTGGGACCTGCGCGTCTCCCGGGCCCACAACGTCGACCCCGCGGATCCGCGGTACGGCACGACGATCATCGCGCACCCGGGCGGGCCGTACACCTCGGGACTGTCCTTCGCGTCGACCGTGCAGGCGCAGACCCCCGAGCTGCGCCCCACCACGAACTACATCAGCTTCGACCAGAGCGGGCTCGGGCAGTCCAGCCACGCCCCGTGCCGCTACGAGCACGACCCCTCCGAGGGCGATCTCGCGCACGTGCGAGCGATCGGCGAGGCCTGCTCGAAGGACCCGGACGTCGCGACCATGACCACCGAGCAGACCGCCTACGACATGGACCTCCTCCGCCACCTGCTGGGCCTCGAGACGGTCACCTACATGGGCTACTCCTACGGGACGTGGCTCGGCACCTGGTACGGAGCGCTGTTCGCGGAGAACATCGAGCGGATGCTGCTCGACTCCGCGGTCGACGGCACGGCGGAGTCGATCCAGACCCTCTACGACTCGGCGCACGAGGGCCGCGACCGACAGTTCCGCCTCCACCTGATGAACTGGATGGCCCGTCAGGACGAGACCTACGCCCTGGGAACGGATCCCGCCGCGATCTGGGAGCGATATTTCTCGGCGACCGCCTCCCCCGAGGCGGAGCTGATGGCCCGCTACGCCTGGAACGCCTCGGGCGCCATCGTCGCATTCTCGAACTCCGGCGCCTACCCCCTGGCCGCGGAGCTGGTCGCCGCGCTGATCGCCGAGGGCGAGGCCTCCGCCGGCGACCTCGACGCGGAGGAGTCCGCGGCCCGCGTCCTCACCTCCCTGAGGAGCCTGCCCGAGGAGCAGCGTGGGGCGGCCCTCACCCAGCTCGAGAAGCTCGCCACCGCCCCGGACACGTCGCCCGGCACCGTGGAGGCGACCTACGACCAGGTCATCGACTTCACCAAGTGCACCGACGGCCGCTGGGTGCAGGGAGAGGAGCACTGGGAGGAGTTCCACCGCGAGACGTCCGCCGTCGCCCCCTTCACAGCCCAGCTGGGCCTGCTGGAGACGCCGCAGGTGTGCGCCTTCTGGCCGACGGACGTGACCCGGCCCGAGATCTCCGAGGACTTCCCCGAGACCCTCGTGCTCCAGAGCGAGCTGGACTCCATGACCCCCTTCGAGCAGGGGCGGGCAGCGGGCACGGGCCTGCCGAACACGAGCCTGATCGCCGTCGACAACGAGAGCGCACACGGCATCTTCCCCTACGGCACGGAGGAGGTCGACCGCCCGGTGCTCGACTTCCTGCGCGGCGGGGAGCGGCCGGCGCGGACGATCATCGCCGCGGGGAAGCCGATGCCGCTGGAGGAGCGGACCTACGAGTCGTGGTCACCGCTGGACGGCTCCGCCGATCACGAGGGCGCCATCCCCCGGTTCACCGATCCGAACGAGCCCGCCCGCACCCCCGAGCTCGCCGACGCGGCGGGATGATGCCGCCGAGCGGTCGGCGGGGCGGTTCCCCACCCGCCCCGCTCCCCTGGTCCCCGGGCGTGGCCCGGGCTACCATCACAGCTCACAGTTCTCCCGCCTCGGGGGTCGACATGACGTGGAGCACGCGGGAGCTCGCGAATCTGGCGGGCACGACCCTGAACTCCGTACGCTACTACCACCGCCAGGGTCTCCTGGATGAGCCCGCCCGTGCGCCCAACGGCTACAAGCAGTACGGCGCGGAGCATCTCGTCCGCCTGCTCCAGATCCGTCGGCTGCGTGACCTCGGCGTGCCGGTCGCGGCGATCCGCCGCACCGAGGGCGGCGTCGGCGCCTCCGCGGAGGTGCTCCGTGCCCTGGACGCAGAGCTGCGGGAGACCGTCGAGCGGGCCCGGAGCGCCCGCATCGAGATCGCCGCACTGCTCGAGCACGGCTCCGTGGCGACGCCGCCGCCCGGCTTCGCGGACGTCGCCGAGCGGCTCTCCCCCGCCGATCGCGCGATGGTGCTCCTCTATGCGCAGCTGTACGTCCCTGAGGCCATGGAGGACGTGCGGCGCTCGGTCGAGGGGGACATGGATGCCGCGACCCTCGCCTTCGAGTCGCTCCCCGAGGACGCCGACGAGACCGTGCGCGAGCGGCTCGTCGAGGAGCTCTCGGTGACGATCGAGCAGGTCCAGCGCAGCTATCCCTGGATGACCGATCCCCGTCACCGGCTGCGGCGCAGCCCGGTCGTCACCGCGGAGACGATGGCCGAGACGATGCGCTCGCTCTACAACGAGGCGCAGCTGGACGTGCTCGTCCGTGCCGCCGCTCGCGCACAGGCCCGCATCGGCGCAGACGGAGCCTGACCTCGGCGATCTCGGGCAGCGGCGTGCGGCACCGATCTCCCGGGCTCGTCCGCGGTCACGGGGCGCCGGGCACCTCGGGGGCGGCGCCCCGCTCCTCGAGCAGGCGAGCGGTCATCGCCCGAGCACTCCTCAGCGCTCGATCGTCCCCGTCGACGCCGCGCTGCGCGATACCCCCCTCGAGCAGCAGGAACACCTGCTCGGCGAGGGTCCCGGGCTCCCGCGTCCCCGGGACCGCGAGCTCCACGAGCTCGGCGAGCCGCTCGCGCACGGCATGCTTGTGGGCGCGGACCACGCGGTGCGCGGGGTGGGCTTCCGGCAGCTCGGCGGCGGCGTTGAGGAAGGCGCATCCCCGATCGACGGTCTCGGCGTCCTCGCGATACGCATCGCACAGCGCGAGCACCGGCGCCTCGGGGTGGGCGGCCACGCGCCGCTCCATGCGTTCCCACCAGCGCTGGTGGCGCACCTGCAGAGAGGCGGCGATGAGCTGGTCCTTCGTCCCGAAGCGGTCGTAGAGGGTGCGCTTGGAGACACCCGACTCCGCGGCGATGGTGTCCACGCCGACGGCGTGGAGGCCGTCTCGGTAGAACAGCGCGGACGCGGTCTCGAGGAGCCGTCGGGCCCCCGCGGTCAGCTCCGGCGCTCTCAGCACCTCGGAGGGATCCCCCTTCGGCATGGCACTCTCCTCGGCTCATTGACTTCACAGATCAGTGTACGTACCGTGACCGAAGTTCACAGACCTGTGAAGCGGCGGAAAGGGTGAGCGCGACTCATGCGGACGGACAGCACGACGGCGAGCGGCAGCGAGGGACCGCGGCCCATCGCGCCGGCACCGCTGGATGCACGGGGCACGCTGCGACTCACCGGCGCCGGCCTCTCCCTGATCGCCGTGTGCTACGGACTGGCCCGCTTCGCCTACGGCCTGTTCCTGCCCGCCTTCCGCAGGGACTTCGCGCTCGAGGCCTCCACGGCCGGCCTCCTCGCCTCCGGCTCGTATGCCGCGTACTGCCTCGCGATCCTGCTGTCCACCGTCCTGACGCCGCGCATCGGCGGGCGTGCCCTCGCGGTCATCGCTGGTGCCGTCGCCACCACGGGGACGCTCCTGATCGCCGCGGCGCCCACGACGGCCGCGCTCGCCCTCGGCGTGCTGCTGGCGGGCTCGAGCACGGGAGCGGCCTCCCCGCCGCTCGCGCACGCCGTCGCCCGGTCGGTCGCACCGGCTGCGCGCAGCCGTGTGCAGGCGGTGATCAACGCGGGCACGGGGCTCGGGGTGGCGATGGCGGGACCGGTCGCGCTGCTCACCCTGGAGAGCTGGCGCCTCGCGTGGCTGGTCTTCGCGATCGCCTGCGCCGCCGTGACGCTGTGGGTCGCGCGGGCGGTCCCCTCCGACACGACACCCGACACCGGCCCGGGAGGGCGCGGCCCGAGCCCGGCCGAGCAGGCGGCCGCGCCCCGGGGGCGCGGCAAGGCGGTGCGTGCGCGGCTGCCTCACGGGACGGCGCGACTGGTCACCGCCGCAGCTCTGCTGGGGATCTCCAGCACGGCGGTGTGGACCTTCGGCCGGAGCGTGCTGATGAGCACGGCAGGCATGAGCGAGGTCGCCTCGACGATCGCGTGGATCGTCCTCGGGGCGTTCGGGGCGCTCGGGGCCGCCGCCGGCGACCTCGCCGAGCGGCTCGGGATCCGCGCCGCATGGGCGTCAGGGATGGCAGTGCTCGCGGTCGCCACCGCGGCGTTCGTCCTACCCTCGCCGGTCGCGGTCACCCTCGTCGCCGCCGCGGCCTTCGGGGCCGCCTACATCGGGCTGACGGGCGTGCTGCTGCTCTGGGGCACGGGGATCCACACGGAGCGGCCCGCGATCGGCGTCGGCATCGCCTTCTTGGTGATCGCGCTCGGGCAGGCGGCGGGCTCCCCCGTCATCGGGGCGCTGACGGAGCGATCGGGCGCGACCGCCGCCTTCTGCGCGGCGGCGCTCACCGCCCTGGTCGGCGCCGCCGTCCGCCCCGGGAAGGTCGAAGGGTCCGCCGCGGACGAGAGGACCCTCCGGCGCCTCAGCGGACGGCTCCCGCGAGCACCCCGGAGATGAGGAGCTGCACGAGCGCCTCGGCGTCGTAGCGCGGATCGCCCCCGGCCCCGATGCAGAGATTGCCGATCCCCCTGAGCACGCCGTACGCCTCGACGACCGGCCCGTCGGGCTCGCGCTCGACCGCTGCCTCGAGGAGCGCTCCACAGACCGGGACGAGGCGGTCGACGAAGTAGGCGTGCAGCGCGTCGGACTCGTCGCCGCCCTCGCGCATCACCGTGGCCAGCCCGTGCTTCGTCACCAGTAACTCGACGAAGATCCTCACCCATGCCCTCAGTGCCGCCTCGGGGGTATCGCTCTGCGCGAGCAGGCGCGGGCCCGCCTCGGCGCAGGCCTCGACCTGGTGCCGGTACACCTCGACCACGAGCTCCGAGCGCGTCGGGAAGTGGCGGTAGATGGTCCCGACACCGACCCCGGCCTGCGCCGCGATCTCCCGCACAGGGGCGTCGACCCCCGAACTCACGAACACCTCCCCCGCGGCGTCGAGGAGCGCCTGCCGACTCCTCCGCGGGCGTCCTACCGGTGCGGTCCGCCCCTCGTCCGGCCACCCCTGCTCCACGTCGTCCATGTGCTGCTCCTCGCCCGCCGATGCCGATCCCTTGATTACGGATCATCGTTCCGATATGTTGCGGAACGTCGCTCCGATAACAAGTGTCGCAGAGCGCCGCGCCCAGGAAGGAACGCGCATGACCCCATCGATCGTCACGACGCTGGACGGCATCGTCGGGACCGGCGGCCCGGTCGTCTCCGTCGCCCCTCTCGAGCTCACCGCTCCCGGCCGACCGGTCCCCCTGACAGTCCGCATCTCGGCCCCGACACGGGGCACCGACCTCCCCGTCGTGCTGTTCTCCCATGGCAACGGCTGGAACCTCGACGGCTACGCGCCGCTCACCTCGTTCTGGGCCTCGCGAGGCTTCGTGACCATCCAGCCCACGCACCTGGACTCGCGCCGGAACGGCTTCGGGTTCGACCACCCCGTCTTCCCGCGGATCTGGACCGAGCGGATCGCCGATCTGACCCGCATCCTGGACCAGCTCGACAGCCTCGAGGCGGCCGTGCCCGGGCTCGCCGGCCGCATCGACCACGGCCGGGTCGGGGTCGCCGGCCACTCCTGGGGCGGGCAGAGCGCCCAGACGCTCCTCGGCGCACGGATCCTGGACGAGGAGAGGCGGGTCGGCGAGGACATGTCCGACCCTCGCGTCTCCGCAGGCGTGCTGCTCGCCGCCACCGGTCTCGCCGGGGACGACCTGCAACCCTTCGCCCGGGAGCACTTCCCCTTCATGCGCCCGTCGTTCCGCGAGCTGACCACGCCCACGCTCGTCGTCGCCGGGGACCGCGACCAGTCCGCGATGTCCCGACGGGGGCCGGACTGGTTCACCGACGCCTACACGCACAGCCCCGGCGCGACCGATCTGCTGACCCTCCACGGAGCCGAGCACTCGCTCGGAGGGATCGTCGGGGACGAGGTCGCCGAGACGACCGACGCGGACCCGGAGCGGGTCGCCGTCATCCAGCGGATGACCACGGCCTACCTCCGCAGCGCCCTGGGCGTGGACGGTGGCGGCTGGGCCGCCGCCCGCGCCGCGCTCCGCGAGGGAGCTGCCGCCATCGGCAGCGTCGAGACCACGCAGCGCAGGAAGTAGGGCTCCGCGGGAGATGCCTCCGATACCCGGGCCGCCCGTGAGCACCTGGCCGACGAGGCCGCACTCGGCGGGGATACCCCTCCGCTTGACCCTGTCCCGGGAACACGGTGTAGACTGGGGAGGACGGCCGCGTCCGCGCCGCCCCATCGTCCCCGAGAGGCCTCGCCGGCCACCCCTGCACATCCTCGAGGACACACTCCAGGAGAGGACCCGCCCATGGGCCAGATCACCGTCGGACACGAGAACTCCACCCCGATCGAGCTGTACTACGAGGACCAGGGCGCAGGCCGGCCGGTGGTCCTGATCCACGGCTACCCCCTGAACGGTCACAGCTGGGAGAAGCAGACCCGCGAGCTGCTCGCCGCCGGGCACCGTGTGGTCACCTACGACAGGCGCGGCTTCGGCCGCTCCTCGAAGGTGCACACCGGCTACGACTACGACACCTTCGCCGACGACCTCCACGCCGTGCTCGAGACGCTGGATCTCCGCGACGCGGTGCTCGTGGGCTTCTCCATGGGCACCGGGGAGCTCGCCCGGTACGTCTCCCGTCACGGCCACGACCGGATCGCGAAGCTTGCCTTCCTCGCCTCCCTCGAGCCGTTCCTGGTGGCGCGCGACGACAACCCCGAGGGCGTCCCGCAGGACGTCTTCGACGGCATCGCCGCGGCCGCGCGCGAGGACCGCTACGCCTGGTACACCCAGTTCTTCTCGAACTTCTACAACCTCGAGGACACCCTGGGCACGCGCATCAGCCAGGAGGCGGTGGACGGCAGCTGGAACGTCGCCGTCTCGAGCGCACCGGTAGCGGCGTACGCCGTGGTCCCCGCCTGGATCGAGGACTTCCGCGCGGACGTCGAGGCGGTGCGGGAGAGCGGTAAGCCCGCCCTGATCCTGCACGGCACCGCCGACAACATCCTGCCGATCGACGCCACCGCCCGCCGCTTCCGCGAAGCTCTGCCCGAGGCTGCCTACATCGAGGTCGAGGGCGCGCCCCACGGCCTGCTGTGGACCCACGCCGACGAGGTCAACGCGGCGCTCGCGGACTTCCTCGCCTGACCCCGCATGCTCCCGGCCCGGCCCCGCCGCGGGCCGGGCCGGGAGAGTGCCCGCCGGCCACGACATCCCCGGGAGGGATCGCATGAGCAGGGAACCCCGCAGCGCACGGCATCACGCCCACGACCTCACCCGCGGCATCGACCCCGACGCCCTCGGCCACGACGCCGTCATCGCCGATCGTGCCCGCGCCGCAGAACCTCCGGGCCCGCGCGCGCTCGACGCGGGATGCATCCGCGACGCCTACGCCGCGATCGCCGACGCCGGGGAACGCGCCGAGCACGGCGACCGGGCGGTGCTCGTCTCGCTGGGCTCCGGGGCACGGGCCGCGGCCGACGCCGCCCGCGTGGCCGAGGAGATCGGCGCCGGCGCCGGCGAAGCGCTGCGAGCAGCGGCCCGCGCCTGGTCCCCGCACGTGGTGGCCGAGCAGGGCCAGGCCTGGCGCACCGGACTGCGCGCCTTCGCGGAGGTGTGCAGCGCGGACGACGAGGCCGACGACCGGCTCGTCGTGCGTGCGGTGGCGTCGGCCGCCGAGGCGCTCGCGGCCGACGGCTCCGCGACCGGCCGCGCCGCCCGGGTGTTCTCCCGGGAGCTCGCCGCCCGCGACGCGGAGGGCGGACGCCTGGCCCCGGCCTGGGCCGAGGCGGCGGGCGTGACCGCGTCCGAGGCCCCCGACCCCGTGTTCCAGGTGGTGATCGACGCAGTCGGGCCGGTGCTGCGACGTGACCGGCGCGACCCCGCCGGACCCGAGGCTTGACCCTGCTCCAGGAGCAGGGTCTGTGATCGGGGCATCGGCTCGGAGCACCCGGGCCCCGATCCCAGGAGCCTCAGATGTCCCTCGTCCGTCGACCGCTGCAGATCATCCGCGCGAACCTTCGCGTCTATCTCCTCGCGAACCTGCTCATGTACGGGCTGGTCCTGGGCGGGTTCGCACTGGGCCTCGCCATGCCGGAGCTGGCCGCCGGGAGGGCGGAATCCCTCGAGACCGACGGCACCGCCGACCTCGTCGGACGGCTGCTGTCGAACGTGTGGCTGTTCGCCGTGACCATCCTCGGCGTCAACACGATCACCGTCGGGCTGTTCTCGATCGTGCTGCCCTCCCTCGTGATCCCCTTCCTGGGCATCGCGATCCTCGCCTATCGTGCAGTGGTCATCGGGGTCACCCTCGCCCCCACCGACCCGACCACCTGGACCATCCTGATCCCGCACTCCCTCACCCTGGTCATCGAGTTCCAGGCGTACATCCTGCTGGTCCTCGGCGCATACCTGCTGGGCCGTGCCTGGATCACGCCCGCCTTCGTGGAGGAGACCTCCCGCGTCCGCGCCTACGGGGCGGGGCTGCGGCTGCTGGGCGTGCTGGGCCTGGCGGCGCTGGTGCTGCTCGTCGTCGGCGCGCTCTACGAGGCGTTCACCCTGAGGTATCTCGTCCCCGTCATGCTGCGGTGACGAGGAGGACGGAGGAGGCATGGCCTGGATCACCAGTCAGCTGGCCCACCTGGCGGACACCTCGACGCCGACGGTGCGCCACTACCACCGGATCGGCCTGCTCGAGGAGCCCGAGCGCCTCTCCAACGGCTACAAGCAGTACACGACGCGGCACCTGGTGCGGCTGCTCCAGATCCGCCGCCTCGCCGCGCGCGGGGTGCCGCTGACCCGGATCGGGGCGATCCTGCGCGAGGACGAGAACTCCGTGGCCGTGCTCGACGAGGTCGACGCCGAGCTCGAGGGCTCGATGCGCCAGCTCGCGCAGGCCCGGGCGGAGCTGGCGATGCTCCGTGCGCACCGCGCCCGCGCCGACACCCCGTCGGGCTTTGAGGCGCTATCCCGCGGGCTCAGCGAGCGTCAGCGCTCCCTGCTGACCCTGTTCTCCACGGTGATGGGACCCGACGCGCTCGAGGAGTACCGGCAGGCGCTGGTGGTCGGCGACGAGGTCGACGAGGAGTTCGAGACGCTGGCGCCGACGGCCGACGCGGAGACGGTCGAGGGTCTCGCGCGCCGGATGGCGGCCGCGGTCGAGGACGCCGACCGCGAGCGGCCGCGCCTGCGGGATCCGGCCGTGGGCTCCCCCGTCGGCGAGGACCAGGCCCGCCTGGTGCTCGGGCTCGCCTTCGCGGAGCTGTTCAACCCCCCGCAGCTGCGTGCGCTGCAGCGGGTGGACGAGCTCCGGCACGGCAGGAATGACGGCACGTCCTGATCGGGCGGGGCAGTGCCTTGCAGGCCCGGCCCCATGCTTCCGAGCCGCGTGCCTGTGATTCCGGTGCCGCGCGTGGCTCGGCTCGTGGCCGCAGCTGCGAGCCCGGCGCCTCGCGCCCTGGGCCTCGAGCCCCGTTCCTCGCACACTGGCCCTCGCCCCTGGCCCTCGCACCCTGGTCCTCGAGCCATGGTCCTCGAGCCCGGTTCCTCGCGCCCCGGGCCTCGCGCCTCGTTCCTCACACCCTGGCCCTCGAGCCATGGTCGAGTAGTGGCGTGTGGCGTACCAGTACGCCTATATGGCGGTGTCAAGCGGTCAGTGCACTGTCAGCCAGGACCTGCTGAAACACTTCAGCCGGAGTCCTCCAGCCGAGGGTT